>DATCXL010000416.1:0-2400 GCA_036565825.1 Mycobacteriales bacterium | reverse complement strand
TCGCGGCTGGCGGTGCCGAACGCGTACTCGGTGGCGAACGCGGTGCCCGGTGCGTCGTCGACGCCGAGGAACACCGGCGCCCCGACCCGATCCAGGTGTTCTCGGACCACCGCCACGTTACCCGGCGCGTGGGTGGCCACCTGGTCGCTCACCGAGCCCAGTAGCAGTCCCGCGAAACCGCCCCGCCCGCGCGCGCCCACCACCAGTAGGTCCGCATCGTGGTCGAGTGCGATGAGTTGTTGTGACGCGGTGCCCCCGACGATCAGCCGCCGCACCTCCAGCTCGTTCTGTGTCCCCGTCTGGGTCCCCGTCTGTGTGGCTGTCTGGGTTGCTGTCGGTGGCCCGATCGGTGGTGTCGGCGGTCCGTCCGTGCCCGGTATGGCATGCCGGGCAGCCCGGTCCAGGTCGCGTTCGGTGGCACCGAGTTGGCGGTCGTACTCGGCGCTGTCGGGTGCGGCGGGCACAACCCGGCACAGCGTCAACGGCACCCGCCGGGCAACCGCCTCCCCGGCGCCCCATCGGGCCGCGGCAAACGAGTGTTCCGACCCGTCCACCCCGACCAGGACGCCGTGTTCCCGACCGTGCTCGGTCACGCCTCGTCCTTGTGGGCGATCGGTCGCCCAGCCGGCCGGGTCATGACTGGATCCGGACGGAGTGAACCGCGGGCACGGTGCGGGCGAGCAGTTCGACCACCCGCCGTTCGTTCTCGTCGTCGAAGTAGCCGTAGATGGTCGCCACTCCCTTGGTCACCGCGACCGTCCAGCGGTCCTCCTTCCCGGCGTAGTCGCGCAGGCGGTTCTGGATCTCCTCGGTGATCACCTCATCGTGGCTCGACAGCATCTTGATCAGGTCCCCGCGGCTGACGATCCCGGTCACCCGCCCGCCGTCCACCACCGGCACGCTGCGTACCTCGTAGTCGAGCATCAGACTGGCCACGTCCGCGGTGTCGGTGGACTCGGACACCGAGACCACCGGTGTGGTCATTACGTCGGCGACGGTCTCTGGTTCACCCAGTCTTTCCCGCTGGCGTTCGCTCCACGGCTGCCGAAGGGACCCGCCGCGGCGCCGTGCCCGCGGGATCTCGTGGCGGAGCAGGTCGCCCTCGCTCACCATGCCCACCAGGTGGTCGTCGCCGATCACCGGCATGGCGGAGATGTTGTGTTGGGCGAGCAGGCCTGCCGCGCTGGACACCGTCATGTCCAGGTCGGCGGTGACCACCTGCCGCGTCATGACGTCGCGCACGCGCATCGTCATCTCCTCGCACCATCGCGCACCGTTGCCTAACCCGAGGCTAGGTCGGTGTCGTCGCGGGCAGGGAGGGTCGCACGGTCCACCAGGAAGAGACCAAGGTCCCGGGCACCGTCGCAACGTGAACCGCCTCGCCATGCCAGCATGGGAGCCGCCGTGGCGGGATGACGATGGGCGGGCTGATGCGGTCGTGGGTGGTGGAACGTCCCGGACCGGTCGAGCAGGCACCGTTGCGCCGGGCCAGTACCGCGGTTCCCGAACCGGGGCCGGACGAACTGCTGGTGGCGGTGCGCGCCTGTGGCGTGTGCCGTACCGACCTGCACGTCGCCGAGGGTGACCTGCCGGTGCACCGGCCGCGGGTGGTGCCCGGTCACGAGGTGGTCGGCGAGGTGGTTGCCGTCGGGCCGCAGGCCACCGGGTTCGCGATCGGTGACCGGGTGGGGATCGCCTGGCTGCGTGACACCTGCGGGCAGTGCAGGTACTGCCGGCGCGGCGCGGAGAACCTGTGCCCGAACTCCCGTTACACCGGGTGGGACGCCGACGGCGGTTACGCGGAGTTCGCCACCGTGCCCGCCGACTTCGCCTACCGACTGCCCGACGGGTACACCGACGCCGAACTGGCGCCACTGCTGTGTGCGGGAATCATCGGCTTTCGGGCGTTGCGTCGGGCCGAGGTTCCGCCCGGCGGGCGACTCGGGCTGTACGGGTTCGGCGCCAGTGCGCATCTGACCGCGCAGGTCGCGATCGCCCAGGGGATCCGGGTGCACGTGCTGACACGGTCCGCCGAGGCCCGCCGGCTGGCCACCGAACTGGGCGCGGCCTCGGTCGGGGAGGCCTTCGCGACGCCGCCAGAACCGTTGGACGCGGCGATCCTGTTCGCCCCGGTGGGGGATCTGGTGCCGGTGGGTCTGGCGGCACTCGACCGTGGTGGCACGTTGGCCATCGCCGGCATCCACCTGACCGACATCCCCCCGCTGAACTACCACCGGCACCTGTTCTACGAGCGGACCCTGCGCAGCGTCACCTCCAACACCCGCCAGGACGGCCGGGACTTCCTCGCCTTCGCCGCCGGCCACCGGCTACAGGTGACCACCACCGACTACCCGCTTGACGCGGCCGACCAGGCGCTGGCCGACCTGGCAGCCGACCGTG
>DATCXL010000414.1:0-3715 GCA_036565825.1 Mycobacteriales bacterium | reverse complement strand
CGTGCCGAGCGCGAGGCCGCCCAGCGGGAACGGCTGGGCCTGCCGCCGCTGCCCACCACGACCATCGGATCGTTCCCGCAGACCGGCCCGGTACGCGGCGCCCGGGCCGACCGCCGGGCCGGGCGGCTGGACGAGTCTGGCTACGTCGAACGAATGCGTGCCGAGATCGAGCGGGTCATCCGGCTACAGGAACAGATCGGGCTGGACGTGCTGGTACACGGCGAGCCCGAACGCAACGACATGGTGCAGTACTTCGCCGAGCACCTCGCCGGGTTCGCCACGACCGAGCACGGCTGGGTGCAGTCCTACGGTTCGCGTTGCGTGCGCCCGCCGATCCTGCACGGCGACGTGTCCCGCCCGGCACCGATCACGCTGGAGTGGACGACGTTCGCCCAGTCGCTCACCGACAGGCCCGTCAAGGGGATGCTGACTGGTCCGGTGACCATGCTGGCCTGGTCGTTCGTCCGCGACGACCAACCGTTGGCCGACACCGCCCGACAGGTGGCACTGGCGCTTCGGGACGAGACCAGCGACCTGGAGGCGGCCGGTATCGGCATCATCCAGGTCGACGAACCGGCGTTGCGGGAGTTGCTGCCCCTGCGGACCGCCGACCGACCGGCATACCTGGCCTGGGCTGTCGACGCGTTCCGGTTGGCCACCGCGGGCGCGGCACCGGCCACCCAGATCCACACCCACCTGTGCTACTCGGAGTTCGGCGACGTGATCGAGGCGATCGACGGGCTGGACGCCGATGTCACCACCATCGAGGCAGCCAGGTCGCGGATGGAGGTCCTCGACGACCTGGCCGCAGTCGGGTTCGTCAGGGGCGTCGGTCCGGGAGTTTATGACATCCACTCGCCCCAGGTGCCGACCACCGAGCACCTGGTCGGCCTGCTGCGAGACGCCCTGGACGCGGTCCCGGCCGAACGGCTGTGGGTCAATCCAGACTGCGGGCTGAAGACCCGCCGGTACGCCGAGGTGGACCCGGCGCTGCGCGCCATGGTCGCCGCGGCCAGGCTGGTGCGCACCGACCCGAAGAGGTAGACCCCACGCGGCGGCGCATGGTCGGTCGGTGGCTACCGCCACGCTGGTGCGGATCAACGACGCGAGTGGCCGTGTGGCGCACGGAACGCGCCGGACCGGATCTGGGTCACAGTCGCGGCTACCTCCTGTGACGAACGGGGCGCAACGGCGCACGCACTCCAACCTGAAGCGCTACTGCCGGTGTTTGAGCGCCGGTCAGCCGGGCACCGGGGGGTATCAGGCGTCGCCCAAGCGCTGTGACCGTGCCTGACGGGAGGTCCTGCCGCGTGCGAGTACTCGGAGTGAACGCCGTCTTCCACGATCCGTCCGCGGCCCTGGTGGTCGACGGGCGGCTGGTGGCCGCGGCCGAGGAGGAGCGCTTCAGCCGGCGCAAGCACGGCAAGCGGCCGGTGCCGTTCTCCGCCTGGGAACTGCCCGACATGTCGATGCGGTGGTGCCTGGCCGAGGCGGGCCTGCGCCCCCAGGACCTGGACGCCGTCGGCTACTCGTTCGATCCCGCGCTGTGTCTACCCGCCAACGACCTGGGTCTGGATGACCCGTGGGACCACCTACGCCAGGAGTATGCGCGTCGGGCACCGTCGTTCCTGGCCGAGGCCCTGCCCGGGCTGGATCCGGCCAAGGTGTGTTTCGTCCCCCACCACGTGGCACACGCCGCGTCGGCAGGTCTGGCCGCACCCAGGCCCACCAGTGCGTGCCTGGTGCTCGACGGCCGTGGTGAACGAGCCTCGCATCTGGCCGGGCACTACCGGGACGGCCAACTCGAGGTGCTGGCCAGCCAGGACCTGCCGCATTCGCTGGGACTGCTCTACGAGGACCTGACCGCGCACCTGGGCTTCCTACGGTCCAGCGACGAGTACAAGGTGATGGCGCTGGCGTCCTACGGCCAGCCAGTTCACCTTGCCGACTTTCGCGACCTCGTGCGCACCAGCCAGGACGGGGGGTTCGTCACCGACAAGGTCGACTGGGAAGCCTACGCGCCGGCACTGGCCGACGGCCAAGCCCTCACTCCGGCACACGCCGACCTGGCCGCCAGCGTCCAGGGCAGGCTCGAGGAGGTGTTGGTCGAACTCGCGGGCTGGCTGCGCGAACGCACCGGCGCGTCGTGGCTGACCATGGCCGGCGGGACGGCACTGAACTGCGTGGCCAACACCGTGGTTGCCCGGTCGGCACGTTACGAGCGGGTGTGGGTGCAACCTGCCGCCGGCGACGCCGGCACCAGTCTGGGCGCCGCCCTGCATGTCACCGCGACCGCCGACCAGGCACAGGGTCGGGTGCTGCCGGTTCCCATGCGCACGGCGGCCCTCGGTCGGCAGTGGGACGGTGACGCCCTGGCGGCCGTGCTGGCCATCGCCCGACTGCCGTTCGACACGCCTACCGATCTGGTGGGCACCGTCGCCGACGCGCTCGCCGCCGACGGTGTGGTCGCCTGGTTCCAGGGTCGCGGCGAGTTCGGCCCGCGCGCTCTGGGACACCGATCCCTGTTCGCCCACCCCGGACGGCGGGAGAATCTGGAACGCCTCAACGACATCAAGGGTCGCGAGCAGTTCCGCCCGGTCGCGCCGCTGGTACTGCTCGACCGGGCCGCGGAGATGTTCGACGGTCCGCTGCCCAGCCCCTACATGTTGTTCGTCCACGCTGTCGCCACAGACTGGCAGGACCGCATCCCAGCCGTGGTACACGTCGACGGAACCGCCCGGATCCAGACCGTCGATCCAACCGACGAGCCGCTGGTCGCCGGGCTGCTGCGTGCATTCGAGCAACGCACCGGACTGCCCGTGCTGGTCAACACCAGCCTGAACACCGCCGGCCGACCGATGGTGGACAGTCCGCAGGACGCACTCGAACTGTTCGGCTCGGCGCCGGTCGACCTGCTCGTCCTCGGCCCGCACGTGGTACGACGTGCCGACATCACCACCAGTGCGGAGCACACCCGGTGACCCCCCGGCGCGCCGGCATGACCGGCCCCACCTTCGCCGTGGTGGTCCCGACGGTGGACCGCCCCAGCCTGCGGCTGCTACTGGCCTCCCTCGCGGACCAGAACCCGGCGCCGGCCGAGGTGGTGGTGGCCGACGACCGCCGGTTGCCTCCCGGGTCGCCCGGCCCGGACGTCGGCACATTCGCCGGAGCGAGGATCGTCCGGTCCGGTGGCCGAGGTCCGGCCGCGGCCCGCAACGCCGGATGGCGGTGCACCCGTGCGCACTGGGTGGTCACCGTCGACGACGACGTGGTATTGCCCGACGGTTGGTCCCAGCGTCTGGTCGAGGACCTCGCCGCGTATCCGTACGCCGGTGCGATAGCCGGACGGATCACCGTGCCCGCACCGGTCGGGCACCGCCCGACCGACTGGGAACGAACCACGGCAGGACTGCAGAACGCCTGGTGGGCGACCGCGGACATGGCCTTCCGCCGGGCCGCGCTGGTCTCGGTCGGAGGCTTTGACGAACGCTTCCGGCGCGCCTACCGGGAGGACGCAGACGTGGCCCTACGGCTACGGAAGGCGGGCTGGCCGCTTGCCGTGGGCAGCCGACAGGTGGTGCACCCGGTGCGAACCGCAGGCCGGTGGGTCAGCGTGCGGGCACAACGCGGTAACGCCGACGACGCGCTGATGCGCAGGTTGCACGGCGCGGACTGGCGGGGACGGGCCCGCTGCCCGCGCGGCCGGTTGCGCTGG
>DATCXL010000413.1:0-2411 GCA_036565825.1 Mycobacteriales bacterium | reverse complement strand
TTGATGAGCGCCAGAGATGGTCCGGTCGCGAGGTACCCCCGCTCCGGCCGACCTGGTGCGGCAGCTGCGACGAAGACAGGGTCTCCGCCGGGTGTGACAACTGCTATGCGCTTACGTCGGCCAAGCGGCTCAAGGCGATGTGCTGGATCGGCGGTGTCGACCCGCGGCGTACTGCAAGGCGGTTGGACTGGGGGCCCAGGGCGCCGGATTGCCGCCGGTGTCGCGCCGCACTTGCGCGTCGCGGACAAGATTGAATTCTGTCTGACCAGTCTCGCCGCTGATGCGGTAGGAATGTCGTCGGCGTTGAACCATGATGGGGGGACCACAACCGAATGATCACGCGTGCTGGTGGGGCTGATTTCCGGTCCGAGCTCGGTCAGGAACCGGGGTTACCGGCCCCGGGGCAATTGGTCAGCGTGCGTAACCGCCAGTGGGTGGTCTCTGACGTGGTCGCCAGTTCGGTGGCCAGTAGCGATCCGGCGGTGTTGACCGGTCGCCGCCAGCATCTGGTCGCCCTGGTCAGCACCGAGGATGATGCCCGTGACGAAGAACTGCGGGTGGTCTGGGAGCTGGAGTACGGCGCCATGGTGCACGACCGCACGGTGCTGCCCAGCCCGGACCGTGGTTTCGACGCACCCGGGGAGTTACAGGCGTTCCTCGACGCGGTGCGCTGGGGCGCGATCGCCTCGGCCGACACGACCGCGTTACAGGCCCCGTTCCGGTCCGGGGTCACCATCGAGGACTACCAGCTCGACCCGGTGGTCCGGGCGCTATCGATGCCGCGGACGAACCTGCTCATCGCCGACGACGTTGGCCTGGGTAAGACCATCGAGGCCGGCCTGGTGATGCAGGAACTGCTGCTGCGCCATCGTGCCCGCACCATGCTGATCGTCTGCCCGGCTGGGTTGACCACCCAGTGGCGGGACGAGATGCGCGACCGGTTCGGGCTTGACTTTCGCATCCTCGACACCGCCGCGCTGCGCGCTCTACGCCGCGAACGCGGGCTGTATGCGAACCCGTGGACGCACTACCCGCGGTTGATCGTAAGCGTCGACTGGTTCAAGCGGGACCGGCCGATGCGGCTGCTGCGCGATGTATTGCCGTCGGCGCCGCGCTACCCGCGTACGTTCGACCTGCTGGTCGTCGACGAGGTGCACACCTGCGCCCCGTCCGGTCGGGGCCGCTACGCGGTGGACTCCCAGCGCACCCGCGCGGTGCGGACGCTGGCGCCGCACTGCGAGCACCGGCTGTTCCTGTCCGCGACCCCGCACAACGGCTACCTGGAGTCGTTCACCGCGCTGCTGGAACTGCTCGATGACCAGCGATTCGCTCGCGGCGTGCGCCCCAGCCCTGCGGCGCTAGCACAGGTGATGATCCGCCGGCTCAAGTCGGAACTGCGGCCGAACTGGGACGGCACGCCCCGGTTCGCCACCCGGGAACTGGACTACCTGGAGGTGGACTACCCCGCCGCAGAACGGCACGCGCACGACCTGCTGACCCGCTACGCGACCAGCCGGGCGCGGGCGGCCGAACAGGCCAACGCGGCGGCTGGGCGGACCGCTGCGGAGTTCGTGACGACACTGCTGAAGAAGCGGCTGTTCTCCTCCCCCAAGGCGTTCGCCGAGACCGTCACCACGCACCTGGCCACGATGACCGCCCGGCACGCCGCCGGCCCGGACGTCGAGGTGGACCGGGCAAGCGCCAGCGCCGGTGAACGGGTGTTGCGCCCCCTGATCGACCGGTTGACCGAGACCGCCGAGGATGACACCGGCTACGGCGCGGCCGAGTCCGACGCGCTGGTCGCGGCCCGGCGGGTGTCCCCACCGCTGTCGGCCGAGGAACGGGCTCTGCTTGACGAGCTACAGTCCTGGGCCCGGACGGCACAGCACCGGCCGGACGGAAAGTTCGCCGCATTCCGTTCCCTGGCCGACCCAATCCTGCGCCCAAATGGCAAGTGGTCCGACGAGCGGCTGATCGTGTTCACCGAGTACCGGGACACCCAGCGGTGGCTGCACGAGCGGCTGATCGAGGCTGGCTACCCGGCGGAGCGCGTCGCCCTGCTCTACGGCGGGCAGGACCCGGCCGAACGCAAGCGGATCACCGATGTGTTCTGCGAGGCACCCGACCTCGGCAAGGTGCGGATCCTGCTGGCCACGGACGCCGCCAGCGAGGGCATCAACCTGCAGCGGCACTGCCACCGGGTGCTGCATTGGGAGATCCCGTGGAACCCCAACCGGCTGGAGCAACGCAACGGGCGGGTGGACCGCTACCAGCAGCCCTCCCCGGTGGTGCGCATCCACCACTTCGTCCCATCCGGTTGGCAGCGCGCCGAGTTCGCCGACGGGTCGCTGGAGGACGAGCTGGCGTTCCTTCGGGTAGCGGTGGAGAAGGTCGAAGCCATCCGCGCGGAC
>DATCXL010000407.1:0-3819 GCA_036565825.1 Mycobacteriales bacterium | reverse complement strand
GACGGTGGGGTTCAGGCCGATGGCCAGGAACGCCGCCACCACGACCAGCACGAGTTGGTGCTGGGCGTTGACCACGGCCCGGTAGAGCAGGTAGGCGATGCCCACCCCCAACGCCGCGGAGAAACCCACCCGGAACGGCGACCTACGGTTCCACGGTCGACCCAACCGGCCGAACGGGTTCGCCTCGTCGGCGCCGGCCTCCCGGCGGCGTGCCTCCTGGTCGACGATCGGGTCGGCCTCGCCCGGTTGACCCAGACCGGGTGGTGTGCCGCCGAGAATCGGGTCGACCCCGACCGGGAACGACGCGCCGCCGGCCTCGGCAGCACTGAAAACGGCCGCCCTGGTCGAGTCCGTCGACTCGGCCGATGCGACCGAGCCAACCGACCCAGCCGACCCAACCGACCCGACCGACCCGACAACTCCTGACGAGACGCCCGGGCTGGTTGTCCCGGTCGGTACGGCGCTTTCGGGTGGTGCCACACCCTCGTCTCCGGACCCGGTGCCGGGTGTGGCGGTGGGTCTTGGTCGGGTAGTCCCGTTGTCCATGCGACTCCCCGTGGGCATGAGTGGGTGTGATCGACCAGCCTAGGACGGAGAGGGTTCCTGCCGCGCCGTCGGCGGGGCCTGATTCTTCCGATCCCCGTCCTTGGACGAGGAAGCCCCCTTGGTCGTTTCCCCCTTCTTCGGAGTGTCCGCCTTCTTGGACGTGTCGCCGTTCTTACTGATCTCGATCTTCGCGGGCAGTTCGGCCTGCCTACGACCGTCGCCGTCGGGCGCCCGTGCGCCGTCGGTCGCGCCCGTACCGTCGGTCGCCCAACCGGCGTGCATCGAACGGGCCCGTTCCTCGGCGCTCATCCCGGCCGCCCTGGGTACCCCGTCCAGCAGTGCGCGCAACGCGCCGAGCTGGTCGATGATCTTGTCGCGGACGCGGTTCAGTTCCTCGATCCGGTGTTGGGCGTGCGACATGATCCGCTTGGCCTCGGTCTTGGCCTCGCTGAGCACCCGGTCGGCCTCGGCAGTCGCGTCGGAGATCCGCTTCTCCGCCTCGGCGGTCGCGGTGGCCATCCGTTGTTCGGCCGTCTTGGCCGAGGTGTTCCGGCGTTCCTCGTCGATGCGCGCCTCCTCCTCCCGGCGGGATCGGAGTGCGATCTCGAAGTCCTGGGTGGCCTGCTGGCGCTTGGCCTCGGCCTCGGCGTTGAGCCGGTCTCGTTCCGTCCTGGCCTCGTTGACCAGTCGGGACGCACGCTCCTGGGCTTCTTTGACCATCGTGTTGGCGCGCCGCTCGGCGTCGCCGTGCCGGGTCTCGATCTCGTTGCTGAGCTGCTCCATCCGGGTCTTCATCCGGGTGGACTCGTCCTGGGCTTCGCGGCGGATCGACTCCGCCTCCTCCTCGGCGAGCTGGAGCATGTGCCGAAGCCGATCGCTGATGCTGTCCACGGACGTCGTCTCGGAGTGCCGAAGCCGGTTGTGCATCGACTCCAGTTCGCCGTGGCACACGGCGAGTTGTGTTGCCAGTTCGGCGGTACGGGCGGCGGCGGCGTCCCTGTCGGCCACCGCGATGCGCAGATCGGCCTCCATCCGTTCGAGCCACTCGTGCACCTGCGACCGGTCATAGCCGCGTAGCACAACGTCGAAGGAGCTGGTCGGGTCAGTTAGGGGTAGGAGCTCGCTGCCATCGTGGTCCATGCCGAAAATGCTCCCAGACCTGCGACGCCCCGTCATACTGTAGGGCTCGTTTCATATACGGGGAGTGACATTTCGCGTCAACCGCACGGGGGTTGACGCGTAATTCAATCACTCCGTGGTGCATCGTCCGGGCGTGTCACGGCGTGTCGCAAACGCGGCCCGAAGCGGCCGGGACTCGGGGTCAGGTGTCGCGGAACCGGGTGAGGGCGGGCAGGTGGCGTTCGCGGGTGGCCGGGTCGCGAACGCCCAGCCCCTTCTCGGGCGCCAGACACAGCACGCCGACCTTGCCCTGGTGCAGGTTGCGGTGTACGTCGTGGGCGGCCTGCCCGGTCTGCTCCAGCGGGTAGGTGCGCGACAGGGTCGGGTGGATCATGCCCTTGGCGACAAGTCGGTTCGCCTGCCACGCCTCCCGGTAGTTGGCGAAGTGCGAGCCGATGATGCGCTTGAGGTTCATCCACAGGTACCGGTTGTCGTAGCAGTGCAGGTACCCACTGGTGGACGCGCAGGTGACGATCGTGCCGCCCCGGCGGGTGACGAAGACACTGGCCCCGAACGTCTCCCGGCCAGGGTGCTCGAACACGATGTCGGGGTCGTCGCCGCCGGTCAGTTCCCGGATACGGGACCCCAGCCGCCGCCACTCAGCCGGATCCTGGGTCTGTTCGTCCTTCCAGAACCGGAAACCCTCGGCGTTGCGGTCGATGACCAACTCCGCGCCCATCCGGTGGCAGATCCCCGCCTTCGCCGGCGAGGACACCACGCACACCGGAACCGCGCCGCCGTTGAGCGCCAGTTGGGTGGCGTAGGAACCCAGGCCGCCGGAGGCACCCCAGATCAGCACCACGTCGCCCTGCTTCATCGCCGCGCCGTGGTGTGAGACGAGTTGTCGGTAGGCGGTGGAGTTGACCAGCCCGGGACAGGCCGCCTCCTCCCAGGTCAGGTGGGCGGCCTTGGGCATCAACTGGTTCGACTTGACCAGGGCGAGTTCGGCCAGACCGCCGAAGTTCGTCTCGAAGCCCCAGATCCGTTGCTGCGGGTCGAGCATGGTGTCGTCGTGGCCGGCCGGATCCTCCAACTCGACCGACAGGCAGTGCGCCACCACCTCGTCGCCAGACCGCCAGCGGGTCACCCCGGGCCCGGTGCGTAACACCACCCCGGCCAGATCCGAACCCACCACGTGGTAGGGCAGGTCGTGCCGTCGGGTCAGCGGCGAGACGCGGCCGTACCGCTCCAGGAAACCGAAGGTGGGCATCGGTTCGAAGATGCTCGTCCACACGGTGTTGTAGTTGATGGCGCTGGCCATCACCGCGACCAGTGCCTCACCGGGTCCCAGTTCCGGGGTGGGTACGTCCTGGGTCCGCAGCGATCGCCGAGGGTCCTTCTCGCGGCTGGCCAGTCCGTCGAACATGTGCACGTCGTCCTTGCGGACGACCGTCGCGCGGTAGTGGTCGGGCACCGGCAGACCGGCCAGTGCGGACATGTCGTCGGCCAGGATCGCGGCCAGGATCTCCTTCACGGCGCTGCCCTCCGGGGGTTCGCGTCGGGTGGGGAGCCGAGGTTACCGGCCAGTATCCATTCAGCGGAACACCTGTGACGCGTTCCACCGCGCCGAAGGTCGACGGCAGAGGGTCGACGGGTCGGTCGAGCGGGCTGGTCGAGCGAGCAGGTCAAGCGGCCGGTCAGGCAGTCGGTCAGCCGGCGGGTTCGACCAGTTCCACCAGCACCCCGCCGGCGTCCTTGGGGTGGACGAAGTTCACCCGCGAACCGGCGGTGCCACGCTTCGGTTCGTCGTAGAGGAGTCGAAGCCCCGCCGCCCGCAGTCGGTCGCACTCGGCGTCGATGTCGTCCACCGTGTAGGCGAGTTGCTGTATCCCCGGGCCGGAGCGGTCCAGGAACTTCGCGATCGCCGAGTCCGGTGCGGCCGGTGCCAGCAACTGCACCTGAGCGCCGGTCGGGTCGTCCGGGCCGACGGCCAGCATGGCCTCGGCCACGCCCTGCTCCTCGTTGACCTCCTCGTGCACCACCCGCAGGCCGAACACCCGCTGGTAGAAGTCCTTGGCCGCGTCCAGATCGGGCACGGCGATGCCGACGTGGTCGATGCGGGTGAACACCTGGTGCCTCCTGATCGCGGACGCT
>DATCXL010000400.1:0-4372 GCA_036565825.1 Mycobacteriales bacterium | reverse complement strand
CCACCCTCGCCGACGGTGCGGCCGCCTCGGCCGACCGTGGGCAGCGGCCGCTGACCGGGCTGCTCCGGTTGCTGGCCCGCCAGCGGGTGCTGGTCGGGCTGGTCGACCCGGACGGCACGGTGCGCGGGCAGGACCAACTCGTCCTGGACGCGCTCACGCCCGGTGAGATCCAGACGACGCTCGCCGGCGGGCGGCTCAGCATCGCGCGTGAGGTGGACGGGGAGCGGGTGCTGGTCGAGGCCCGTGGCATCGTCGGGGGCGGCCTGGTGCTGGTGCAGCGGCATGCCGACACCAGCGGTATCGGTTCGAGCGTGGTCCGGCGGACGCTGCTGGCGTTGGCGATCGGGCTGGCCGTGGCGGTGCTCGCCGCGGTGTTGCTGGCCCGCCGGATGGCTCGGCCGCTGCAACGCGCGGCGCATGCCGCACACCTGCTGGCCGGAGGTCGTCGGGACGTGCGGGTGCTACCCGACGGCCCGGCCGAGGTCGCCGAGGTGGCCGACTCGTTGAACTGGTTGGCTGCGGCGCTGGAGTACAGCGAGGGTAGACAGCGGGAGTTCCTGCTCTCGGTGTCGCACGAACTACGCACCCCGCTGACCGCGATCACCGGGTTCGCGGAGTCGCTCGCCGACGGGGTCACCTCGGGGGAGGATGTCCCTTCGGTCGGCATGACCATGCTGGGTGAGGCACACCGGCTGGAGCGGCTGGTCAGTGACCTGCTCGACCTGGCCCGGCTGGGTGCCCAGGATTTTCGGATCGACTTCGCTCAGGTTGACATGTCCGAGCTCGTACGTCATGCCGGTGAGGTGTGGCGGGCGCGCTGCGAGGCGGTCGGTGTGTGTTTCACGTTGGAGGCGCCCGACCATCCCGTGCAGGTGTGGACCGACGCCACCAGGGTCCGCCAGATCATCGACGGGTTGGCGGAGAACGCCTTGCGGGTCACTCCGGCCGGCGCACCCATCGTCCTGTCGCTGGGTGAGTCGAACGGGCTGGCGATGCTCCAGATACGCGACGGTGGCCCCGGGTTGACCCCACAGGACTGCGCGGTGGCGTTCGAGCGGTCGGTACTCTATGAACGGTACCGGGGAGTCCGCCGGGTTGGCACCGGTGTCGGACTTGCCCTGGTACATGGCCTGACCAACCGGTTGGGCGGGGTAGCCTCGGCGGGTCGCGCACCCGAGGGTGGGGCGTGCTTCAGCGTCGGACTGCCACTCTCCGCATTCGCGAGACCCGACCTTCGAGCCTTTCCGCTGTCACACTTGGGCGGGGGTGGGGAGAGGCAGGCTTCCTCACCTGGCTAGCATGAGATTCCCCCGGTCCGGGTCCGGGGGAGCACCGCCGAGGGGGCCTGCCATCGTGAGCGTGCTCGACGAGATACTCGTCGGCGTCCGCGCCGACCTCGCCGAGCGCGAGGCCGCTCTACCACTGGACAAGGTGCGCAGACTGGCCGCGGCGCGCCCGGGGCCCAAGGACGCGCTGGCTGCCCTACGGGCGCCGGGTGTGGGCGTGATCGCCGAGGTGAAGAGGTCCAGCCCGTCGGCCGGGTTGCTCAACGAGATTCCTGATCCGGCCTGGCTGGCCTGCGAGTACGAGGCCGGCGGCGCGCGGGTGGTCAGCGTGCTGACCGAGTCGCGTCGTTTCGGCGGGTCACTGACTGACTTCGACAGCGTGCGTACGGCCGTGGACTGTCCGCTGTTGCGCAAGGACTTCGTGATCTCCTCCTACCAGGTCCACGAGGCCCGCGCACACGGTGCCGACATGGTGCTGCTGATCGTGGCAGCGCTGGAGCAGAACGCACTTGTCGGCCTGCTGGAGCGGGTCGAGTCACTCGGGATGACCGCGTTGGTCGAGGTGCACACCGAGGAGGAGGCCGATCGGGCGCTGGACGCCGGTGCCAAGGTGATCGGCGTCAACGCGCGCAACCTGGTCACCCTGGAGGTCGACCGCACCACCTTCGAGCGGATCGCCCCAGGTCTGCCCACCGACGTGGTGAAGATCGCGGAGTCAGGCGTGCGTGGACCGCACGACCTGATCTCCTACGCGGCCGCCGGCGCCGACGCGGTGCTGGTCGGTGAGGGCCTGGTGACCCATTCCAGTCCACGCCAGGCGGTTGCCGAACTGGTGACCGCCGGTTCCCACCCCGCGACGCCGAGGCCGGCTCGGTGAGTGGGCCGGTGTGTCATGGCGGGTGGGTGTCCGCCGTGCCCGACGATGGCCGATGGCGTAGCCAGTGAGACCCCGGTCCTGACCGTGTCCCCAGCCGCAGGGAAGTCATGACGCGATCTGTTTCCTCCACCCGAGACGGGGTGCCTGATTCTGGCGGACACTTCGGCCGCTACGGCGGTCGGTTCGTGCCCGAAGCGCTGGTCGGCGCGCTGGACGAGTTGACCGAGGCCTACCAGGCCGCCCAGCGTGATCCGGAGTTCGCCGCGACCCTTGATCACCTGCACGCCACCTACACCGGTCGGCCGAGCCCGCTCACCGAGGCCAGTCGGTTCGCCCGGCATGCTGGCGGGGCGAGGGTGCTGCTCAAGCGGGAGGATCTGAACCACACCGGCTCGCACAAGATCAACAACGTGCTCGGTCAGGCGCTGCTGGCCAGGCGGATGGGCAAGACCCGGATCATCGCCGAGACCGGTGCCGGCCAGCACGGCGTGGCCACCGCCACCGCCTGCGCGCTGCTCGACCTGGACTGCGTGGTGTACATGGGTGAGACGGACACCCGTCGACAGGCGCTGAACGTCTCCCGGATGAGATTGCTAGGCGCCGAGGTGGTCCCGGTCCGAACGGGCAGTCGCACCCTCAAGGACGCCATCAACGAGGCGTTGCGCGACTGGGTGGCCAATCTGGATACCACTCACTACCTACTCGGCACGGTGGCCGGGCCGCACCCGTTCCCGGTCATGGTGCGGGACTTCCACCGGGTGATCGGAGTGGAGGCGCGAGCCCAGGTGTTGGCACTGACCGGCCAACTCCCCGACGCGGTCTGCGCCTGTGTGGGGGGCGGATCCAACGCGATGGGAATCTTCCACGCGTTCCTCGACGACGAGGCGGTCGCGCTGTACGGATTCGAGGCCGGCGGTGATGGCGTGCAGACCGGCCGGCACGCGGCGAGCATCACCGGTGGCGCGCCCGGGGTGCTGCACGGTGCCCGGTCCTACCTGCTCCAGGATGCCGACGGGCAGACCATCGAGTCGCACTCGATCTCGGCCGGGTTGGACTACCCGGGGGTCGGCCCGGAACATGCCTGGCTGCACGACACCGGTCGTGCCCACTACCTCCCGGTCACCGACGCCGAGGCGATGGAGGCGTTCGGGCTGCTGTGCCGCACCGAGGGAATCCTCCCGGCCATCGAATCGGCACACGCGCTGGCCGGTGCGATGCGGACAGGCCGCGAGCTGGGCCCGGACCGGGTGGTGTTGGTCAACCTGTCCGGGCGTGGTGACAAGGACGTGGACACCGCGGCTCGTTGGTTCGGGTTGGAGCGGTCATGACCGGCCTCGGTACGGTGTTCGACCGCGCCCGTGGGGATGGCCACGCTGTGCTGGTGGGCTACCTACCGGCCGGTTTCCCGTCCTTCGGCGGCTGTATCGCGGCGATGACCGCGATGGTCGCCGCCGGAGTGGAGATAGTGGAGGTCGGCCTGCCCTACAGCGACCCGGTGTTGGACGGGCCGGTGATCCAGGAGGCGTCGGACCGGGCACTGCGCGCCGGCACCCGCACCCGTGACGTACTGCGCACCGTCGAGGCGGTGGCCGCCACCGGAGTTGCCACCCTGTTGATGTCCTACTGGAACCCGGTCGAACGCCATGGCGTCGAGGCCTTCGCCCGCGACCTGGCCGGCGCCGGTGCGGCCGGCCTGATCACCCCCGACCTGATCCCCGACGAGGCCGAGGAATGGTTGGCGGCCAGCGACCAGTACGGGCTCGACCGGATATTCCTGGTGTCACCGGCGTCCACCGACGTGCGGATCAAGGCGGCGGCCGACGCCTGCCGTGGGTTTGTCTACGCCACCTCGGTCATGGGTGTCACGGGCACCCGAGAGCAGACCGGCCGGCACGCGCCGGGGCTTGTGGCCCGGGTGCGCGAGCAGACCGACATCCCGGTGGGCCTGGGGCTCGGGGTGAGTACCCGGGCACAGGCCAGCGAGGTCGCGTCCTACGCGGACGGGGTCATCGTCGGCTCGGCGTTCGTCCGCCGTCTGCTCGACGCGCCTGACGAGGCCACCGGGGTGGACCGGGTCGGCGCGCTGGCCGCGGAACTGGTCGACGGGGTGCGTCACTCCCATCGCGACTGACCCGGTCGTCGGTCGGTGACTGACCCGTCACCGACCGACGATCCGGCGCACCCGGTCCCGCGGCCGCTCAGCGCGGAA
>DATCXL010000381.1:0-2868 GCA_036565825.1 Mycobacteriales bacterium | reverse complement strand
TCGGGAGGTGTACCCGCTGGTACGTCGCTACGTCGAGACCTTCGAGCCGTACGAGGCGGTGGTCACCCCGTCCGGATCGTGCGCGGCGCTGGTACGCGACCAGCACGCCCGGTTGGCCGTCGAGTCCGGCGACGAGCGACTCGCCAGCCGGGCCGCGGCGGTGGCCGCCCGGACCTACGAGCTGACCGAACTGCTGGTGGACGTGTTGGGAGTGGTCGATGTCGGCGCGTACTACCCGCACCGGGTCACCTACCACCCCACCTGCCACTCGCTGCGGCTGCTCCGGGTCGGCGACCGGCCGCTGCGCCTGTTGCGTGCGGTGCGGGGTATCGAACTGGTGGAACTGCCCGGTGCCGAGACGTGCTGCGGTTTCGGTGGAACGTTCGCGTTGAAGAACGCGGAGACCTCCACCGCGATGCTCACCGACAAGGTCGCGCAGGTGATCGAGACCGGCGCGGAGGTGTGTTCGGCCGGGGACAACTCGTGCCTGATGCACATCGGGGGCGGGCTGTCCCGGTTGCGTTCGGGGGTGCGCACCGTGCACCTGGCCGAGATCCTCGCCCACACCGAGACCGACACCACCGCCGGCATCGGGGCCACCGTGGGTGCGGCCACCGTGGGTACGGCCGACCACGCCGACGCCGTCGGTACGGACGCCGGTGGCACGATGGGCGGGTCCGGGGACCGGAGGTACGGGGAGGGCGCGTGAGCACAACCTGGCTGGGCAACCCTGCGTTCCCGCAGGCCGCGCACGTCGCCCTACAGGACACCCAGCTGCGCCGGAACCTGCGCCGGGCCACCACCACCATCCGTGCGAAGCGCGCCGCCGTGGTGGACGAGATGCCCGACTGGGAGGAACTGCGCGGCGCGGCCCAGGCGATCAAGGAACGCACCATGCGGCACCTGGACCGTTACCTCGAACAACTCGAGGCGTCGGTCACCGCACGCGGCGGCACGGTGCACTGGGCCCGCGACGCCGGTGAGGCCTGCGCGGTGGTGGCCGACCTGGTGCGAGCCACCGGCGCCACCGAGGTGGTGAAGGTCAAGAGTCTGCTCACCGACGAGATCCACCTCAACGGCAGCCTGGCCCGACGCGGGATCACCGCACACGAGACCGATCTGGCCGAGTTGATCGTGCAGCTCGGCGACGACCGTTCGTCACACATCCTGGTGCCTGCGATCCACAAGAACCGCAGCGAGATCCGGGAGATCTTCGCCCGGGAGATGCCCTCGGCGCCGGCCGACCTGTCCGACGAACCGGCCGCTCTGGCCGAGGCCGCCCGGCGGCACCTGCGGGCGAAGTTCCTGTCCGCGAAGGTGGCTGTCTCCGGGGCGAACTTCCTGGTCGCCGACACCGGCACGGTGTGCGTGGTGGAGTCCGAGGGCAACGGTCGGATGTGTCTGACCCTGCCCGAGACGCTCATCACGGTGGCCGGCATCGAGAAGCTGGTGCCGACGTGGGCCGACCTGGAGGTGTTCCTACAGGTACTTCCCCGGTCCTCGACCGGGGAGCGGATGAACCCCTACACCTCGCTGTGGTCGGGGGTGACCCCAGGCGACGGCCCGTCTCAGTTCCACCTGGTGTTGGTGGACAACGGCCGCACCGACGTGCTGGTCGACGAGGTCGGTCGACAG
The DNA here is from genome assembly GCA_036565825.1 of Mycobacteriales bacterium. Lineage (GTDB taxonomy): Bacteria > Actinomycetota > Actinomycetes > Mycobacteriales > DASULA01 > DASULA01. Next base: position 1,233 of record DATCXL010000381.1, on the reverse strand, counting down.
GCGCTGCACTGCATCCGCTGCTCGGCCTGCCTGAACGTGTGCCCGGTGTACGAGCGGGTCGGCGGGCACGCCTACGGTTCGGTGTACCCCGGACCGATCGGCGCGATCCTGACCCCGCAGATGTCCGGCACCGCCCGCGAACACAGTGACCCCGACAGCCTTCCGTTCGCCTCGTCGCTGTGCGGCGCGTGTTACGACGTGTGCCCGGTCAAGATCAACATCCCGGAGGTGCTGGTACACCTGCGAGCCAGGGCGGTGGACCACAAGCGGTCCAGATGGAAGCCGCACTCGGAGGAGGCGGCCATGCGCTCGCTGGCCTGGGTGTTCGCCGACCCGAAACGGTTCGAACGCGCCCAGCGGCTGGCCAGGTTCGGCTCCGGCATGTTCGCCAAGGAGGGACGCATCGCCCGGCTGCCGTTCGGACTGGGTGGGTGGACCGACGCCCGGGACGCCCCCGCGTTGCCGGAGGAGACCTTCCGGCAGTGGTGGCAGCGCACCCGGCTCGCCCCGGCGGCAACACCGACAGCGCTGGCAAGCCCGACGCCCGCTGATCCGAACCCCGATGGGGTGGACGGGTCGCGGGTCGGGTCGGACCCCGGTCCGACCCACAGCCGCGGATCGAGGACTGGATGGAAGAACTCCGCGACGACCCCAACGCGGAAACCATGGTGGACCTGTTTCGGCCGGCCAAACCCGAGGCGCACCGCACACCACCATCCGATCCCGACGAAGGATCCGAGTCGGGCTTTCCGGGGACGGTCCGGTGAGCAGGTGGCGCCGGCATGACCCGAGCCCGGCCGACCAGCCCGACCCGAACGGACCCGGTTCAACCGGGTCCGACCCCAACCTGACCGACCCGGATCGGACCGAGTGGATCCCCACACCGGGACGGTCCTGGCAACCCAACCAGCCCACCGCACCCACCGACGCCGACGACCGCGGGCCCGGTCCGCGGGGCGAGACTCCCCAGCGGGATGCCGGGGCGAATGCCGAGGAACCCACCGAGTGGATCGCCGCCGCGGACGTGGCCTGGCACACCGGCGAACCCACCCGCCACCTGCCCGGGCCCGAGGTGGCCGACCATCCGGCCGCCGAAGTGCCGGGCCAGCCGCCCGACTGGTTCACCGATCTCACCGAATCGACCGACGCGGTCAGCCAGGTCGCCGACGGTACCGACGGGGCGGACGGGTTCGGTCATGTTCCGGTGCCGCAGCCGGTCGTCGACGCCGAGGC
>DATCXL010000366.1:0-11299 GCA_036565825.1 Mycobacteriales bacterium | reverse complement strand
GGTGCCGCCGGTGCCACCGGTGCCGGCGCCGTTGGCGGCGGCCCGCACGCAGCCGGTCAGCACGCCGGCGAGCACGGCGGCGACCAGCAGCGTCACAGCCAACGCCACAGCCGGAGCCACAGCCGGTCGCGCGGGCCGGTGCCACATACAGGATTTCCTTCCGACCGGTGACAATGAGCGGTGCCGTCTACCGGGCCAGGATCACGTTCTCGCCGCCCAGTTCCAGGGCGTGCCCGTGGTAGGTGGTGCGCAGCAGTTCGGGGGTCAGCGTGGCCGCGGTCGGACCGAAGCCGTACTGGTGTCGGTTGAGCAGGCACACCTCGTCACAGGACAGGTGCGCCAGGGCCAGGTCGTGGGTGCTCAACAGCACACCGGCGCCCCGGGCCCGCAGACCGCCCAGAGCCTCCAGCAACGCGTCCTGGCTCACCGAGTCCACCCCGTTGAACGGCTCGTCGAGCAGCAACAAACCAGGCCGCTGGGCGATCGCACGGGCCAGCAGCACCCGCTGGCGCTGTCCACCGGACAGGGCACCGAACCGGTCCCCGGCGCGGTGACCCAGTCCGACCGCCTCCAGCGCCTCGGTGGCGATCTGACGGTCGACCGAACCGGGCCGGCGAACCCAGCCCACCGCCCGGTATCTGCCCATCAGCACGACCTGGCCGGCCGAGATCGGAAACCGTGTGTCGAGGGTGTCTGCCTGTGGCACGTAGGCGACGTCCCGACGGGCGTCGACCGGCCGACGGCCCAGTACGGTGATCGATCCGGCGACGACCGGCACCAGGCCGAGCACCGCCTTGATCAGGGTGGACTTTCCGGCCCCGTTCGGGCCGATCAGGGCCACCGCCTGCCCGGGCCGGATCTCACCCTCGACGTTCTCCACCACCGGATCCCGGTCATAGGCCACGCTGGCCCGGTCGAAGCGAAGGACCGGCGCCGTCGGATCGGAATGCTCGACTCTGCGCGACACACCCTAATGAAAACCGTTTCCATCATCATCTGTCAAGTGGGCGGCCAGTCCCGATCGTGCGTGCTGACGGTCGACCAACAGTCGACCTGGCCACGGCGCTGACCGGTCGGGCTGTCGGCGCAACAGCGGAACGCTCGACAGCCCCGGTTCCCTGCCCTGCTGTCCGGCGACCGTCCAGACCGCGTGGATCGTGGTACGCAGCACCCGTCGGGCCGCTGCGAGCAACAGTCCGGCCAGCGGTAGTTCCACCAACAACGCCGAGGCGAGCGCCAGCCACTGGTCCCGACCTCCCCACGACAGCACGACGTCGAACCACGCGTCGCAACACAGCAGGGTGGCCGTCACCAACGCGGCCGCCGCGACGATCTGCCGTCGACGCCAGGCCGCCCAGCCGGTGACCGCCAACCCGGCCAGCAGGGCCAGATCAAACCCGATCCAGGCCAGCCGCCACTGCCGGGTCAGGTAGTCGACCGGCAGGGTGGCCGCGGACAGCACGATCCAGCCGGCCAGTACCAGACAGCAGCCCACCACGAACGCGGTGAACCAGACCCGGGTGGGGTCCTTCGGCGGCGCCGGTTCGAACAGCAGGTCAACATCGGTCGGAGACAGGGTTCGTGCCGGCCTGGCTCGTTCGCGCCCCGACCCGGACTGACCCGACCCGTACCTGCCCGACCCGCACTGACGTAACACGCACGCCTCGATCTCCGGACGCATCACACAACCCCCTCCCGCCCACCGGCGTCGTCGCCCTCCCCCACCCGGCAAACACGTTGGGTGAGCGCCCTGTTCCTTGTCGCGCCGACACCCCGAACGCACGCTCCGGCGAACAGACGAACGGGTTCGGCCCGCCGCAGGGGCTGTGCGGGAGCCGCGATGATGTCCACGGGCGGTTCGGCGGGGCTGGTGACCGTCAGCGGCCGGCCCACACCCCGATCGGGTGGTAGCTCGCCGGTACGTCCACCAGGATCAGTTCGGCGTCATCCGACGCCTGCACGGCCAGGTCGTGCACACCGTGGATATGGACCGCGTCACCGGTGGCGACCGGCTGGCCGTCGAGGCTGGCGGCACCGTCGAGCAGGTACAGGTAACCGTCCCGGTCGGCCGGGAAGGAGGCCACCAGCTCGGCGTCGGCGGTGAGCCGGGCAACCGCGACGCGGGCGTCCTGGCGCAGGTCCAGGCCCTCCTCGCCCGGCGGGCTCATGATCTGCAACCAGTGGTCGGTGCGGTCGGCCACGGTGTACTGGCGCTGCGCCACCGTGGATTCCTGGCTCACCGTGGCCGGCAGGATCCAGAACTGGATGAATCGCAGCGGCTCACTCGGCGAGGCGTTGCGTTCGGAGTGCTCGGCACCGGCGTGGCTGAAGCTCATCACCTGGGCCGCGCCCGGTTCGAGCTGCCCGCCGTTGCCCAGCGAGTCGGCGTGCTCGAAGTGTCCCTCCACCACGTAGGTCAGCGACTCGATATCGCGGTGCGGATGCATCGGCCAGGCCGCGCCCGCCACGATGCGGTCGTCGTTGAAGACCCGCAGCGGGCCCACGCCCATCTGGTCGGGATCGCGGTACCGGTCGAAGGAGAAGTGCCAACGGGCGTCGAACCATCCACCGCTCTCCCGGTGGATCTGGTCGTCGTGACGGATGGTGAGCATCGCACCTCCCCTGGCCGGACCACGGCTGACCACATACCTCTGGCGCCGTCATGCTCGCTCTCTCCCCGGGTAAACGTCCGTCGGCAGGCCGGCTGACCCCAACGCTTCGGCCCGCTACTGCCCAACCGGTCCGCGAACAACCATTCGGCACCTGAACACCACTCCAACACCGGATTGCTCCAATCCGATCGACGATGGTTCGGATACGACCATGGTGCGAACCACAGGACCGGATGTACGCTTATTTCCCCCAGTAATGGAGTCGGCTTGGAACAACGCGAGCGGTACCACCCGGGTCTCGACCGGGATCTGGCAATGGTCAGTCTGGCGCACCCGGCGACGGTTACCGAATTAGCCGTGTTGTATGCCGCACTCGCCCGGTCCAGGGAAACGTCCGATCCGATCGCGCCAACGGTGATCTTCACCGGACTGGCGCCAGGCCTTCCGGATCAGGGCATCAGGGTTCGGCTGAACGGGTTCGGCATCACCACCCTCACCGACGTCGAACTCGGTCTGGTTGATCACGAGGTCGCGGCACTGTCCCACGCCAGCACAGCCGAGGGTGGGCGACCTGACCGGGTCGCCTACCTGCTCGGCGGATCACTGCACGGTTGGTGTTTGCGGGCCAGACACCACGACACCGACCACACCCACGATGCCGATGCTGCCAATGATGTCGATGACGTCGAACTCGTCTCGACCATCGCGTCCCTACTCGAACGGGAAAGGTTGCGGACCTTTGCCGCCCGGGCGGGCTGTCCGGATGATCCGGTCTTCACCAGAACACACACCCCCGGCTCTGACTCCCGCGGTGTCGTGCAGTTCGGCGTGGGTACCGACAGCGGCACCCGGCAGGTGGTGGCGAAGATCGGCCCACGCGACGTCATCACCGGTGAGGTCCGGTTCAACAGCGGCGTCAACGCCCTGCTGGTCCGGAAGGGGCGCCCGCCGCTGTTCCCCGAGGTGTACGGCGTGCTGGTCGAGGGTGACCAGGCGGTCAGCCTGATGGAGGCCGGCGAGCCGGTGCCGCTCGCCCCGCTGTTCGCCGACCCGGCGAAGACCATTCTCGGGGAGCACGCGCTCGGGTCGCTTGCCGCGCACCTGGACCAACTCGCCGCCTGGTACCGGCTCACCGCCGAACCACGGGTGCCCACGGTCGCGGACTACCTCTATCGCGAGCGGTTCCATGTCCTGCGTGAGCTGCCGGTGTTCGTCGCGACCTTCGCCGGGTTCTTTGGCGACTGCGAACTCGCCGACCTGTTGGACGCTCCGGTGCGACTGCCCGGTGGACTGGTCATCCCCGGCTACACCCAGGCGTGCCGGTGGTTGGACGAGGTCGTTCCGTCCCTGTTACCGACTCATGGCAGCGCCGTACACGGCGACATCTACGCGTCGAACATGCTGCGCCGGCCCGACGGCACCCCCATGCTGATCGACCCGCGCACGGTGTGGGAGGGCCGGGACCGTCCGGATGTCGGTTACGGCGACCCGGTGTTCGACCTGGCCACCCTGCTGCACGGGGCGTTCCCGATGGCCGCGATCCTCGACGCGGTTCGACGGGAGACCACCAGCGCCCTGTTCGGGGGCGAACTTCCCGGCCAGGTCGCGACGGGCCCCGAACTGGACGCCTCCACACTCACCCTGCCAGTCCGCCTGCCGCCTACGGTGCGGAGCCTGGAACTGCGGCTGTTGGCGATCCCGCCAGGCGACCCGACCGCCCCCCAGACCCAGACCCAACGCCAGACCCAGACCCAACGCCAGACCCAACGCCAGGTCCGGACCCGGTTGTACCTGGGTGCGGCCAGTTCGCTGCTCGGGTGGCTCAAGTACCCGCGTTCGCTGCGTACCCGCGAGGCCTGGCTTGCGACCTACGTCTACACGCTCTGGTATGTGTGGCAGGCCAGGGCGACATGGGAAAACCGCGACGACCAAGGGGGAAACAGTCGGTGACAACGCTCGACTATGACAGCCTCGCCGCCGAGTACGCGCGGCACCGCCGTACATATCCGGGGTTGGTCGAACACATCGTGGACCACGCGGGCCTGGACGGTGACTCGGTTGTCCTCGAGGTGGGCTGCGGCACGGCGAACCACCTGGCCGCGATCAGCCAGGCCACCGGCGCGCGATGCATCGGGATCGAGCCCTCCGAGCAGATGTTGCGGGCAGCTGCGGCGCAACCCGCGGAGCTGGACCTGCGGATCGGCCGCGCTGAGGAACTCGACTTCGCCGAGCGGACATTCGATCTGGTCCTGTCCGTGGACGTGATCCACTACGTGACCGAACCCAGACGCTACTTCGAGGCCGCCCACCGGGTACTCAGGCCGGGGGGTTTCCTGCTGACGGCCACCGACTCGGAGTGGCTCATCCGCAACCGGACGCCCATGGCGCACTACTTCCCCGCCACGATCAGGGCGGAGGCGACCCGCTATCACCCGGTCCCCGCCCTGGCCGGCCAACTCGCCCTGACCGGATTCGAGGACCTGTACGAGCGGGTGATCGAGAGTGACTACCAGTTGACCGACGCGGCCAGATTCGAGGAGAAGGCGTTCTCCAGTCTGCACCTGATATCGGACGAAGAGTTCAACGCCGGCATCACAGCGCTGCGCTCGGACCTGGCAAAGGGGCCTGTCACGGCCAACCTACGCACCTGTGCGCTGTGGGGACGGCGGCCGAGATGATCCCTCGCTACTCCCTACCGGAGATGGCCGAGCTGTGGACGGACGAGGCCAGGTTCCGGTGCTGGGCCCAGGTCGAGGTGCTGGCCAGCGAGGCACAGACGAAACTTGGGGTCGTGCCCGAGCCTGCGTTGGAGGCGATCCGGCGGGGGCGGGCACCCTCACCCCGGCGGGTGGCCGAGTTGGAGCGCACCCGCGACCACGAGGTCCTCGCGTTCCTCGCGGCGTTCACCGAGACGATCGAGGGGGACGCGGGCCGTTGGGTGCATCACGGCATGACCAGCTACGACCTGGTCGACACCGCCCTGGGCCACACCCTGGCCCTTTCCTGCGACCTGGTGCTGGCCGCCGCCCGGGCGTTACGCGCGGTGCTGGTACGGCGGGCGCTGCGACACTGGGACACGGTGTGTGTGGCCCGCACCCACGGGATCCACGCCGAACCGACCACGTTCGGACGCAAGCTGGCGCTGCACGCGTTCGCCGTGGACCGGTCGCTGGTGCGGCTACGGGCGGCCCGAACCGCGGTCGCCGTGGGCACCATCTCCGGTCCGGTCGGCAGTTACGCGCAGATCGACCCCTTCGTCGAGCGTTACGTGTGTGACCGCCTGGGTTTGGGCATCGAGCCGATCCCCAGCCAGGTCGTCGCCCGGGACAGACACGCCGAACTGCTGGGTGCGGTGGCCGTACTGGGGGCCGTGGTCGAACAGATCGCGTTGGAACTGCGCCTGCTGCAGCGCACCGAGGTGGCCGAGGTCGAAGAACCCCGGACCAGCGAGTACCAGGGTTCCAGCGCGATGCCGCACAAACGGAACCCGACCTCCAGCGAACGGCTGTGCGGTCTGGCCCGGCTGTTGCGCGCCTATGCCGACGCCGCGCAGGAGAACGTGGCGCTCTGGCACGAACGGGACCTGGCCCACTCCTCGGTAGAACGCGTCGCATTCCCCGACAGCCTGACCGTTGTGCACTACCAGGTGACCATGGCCGCCGAGATAATCGACGGGCTCACCGTGCGCGGCGACCGGATGCGGGCGAACCTGGAGTCGACCAACGGACTCATCTACAGCTCGGCGGTGCTGTTGGACATGGTGTCTGCGGGAACAGCCAGAGAAAAGGCATACCGGGTGGTTCAGGCGGCTGCCGTGCAGACCACCGAGACCGGTCGACACCTGTCCGGGACGCTGGCCGACCATGGCGTCACGGTGGCCCCGGACCTGTTCGAGCCCGCACAGTTCCTGAGCAGGCAGGGCGTCCTGCGTGACCGTCTGGAAGGGTTGCTCGATGTGGAAGATTGAGATCGTGGACAGCGCCGAGCTGGATCCTGACGAGGTGGCTGCGGTGTACCGGGCCTCCGGACTGGCCGAGCGGCGCCCATCGACGGACAGCGCGCAGTTTACCGACATGATTCGAAACGCGAACCTGGTCGTGGTGGCCCGGGTCGACGAGCGGCTGGTCGGTATTGCCCGCTCCATTTCCGACCGGGCCTATGTCACCTACCTCTCTGACATCGCGGTGGACAAGGAATTCCAGCACCAGGGCATCGGGCGGGACCTGATCGAGGCCACCCGGAAGGCCGCGCCCCGGGCGAAGGTCGTGCTGCTGTCCGCGCCCGCCGCGGTTGGGTACTACCCGCACATCGGGTTCACCCAGCACAACTCGGCCTGGGTCCGCAGTCCACTCGCCGCCGACCCCACCTCATAACGGGAACCGGTATGGGACCCAGGATCGGCCCAGGGCCCGACCCAGAAACCGGCCCAGGGCCCGACCCAGACACCGGCTCAGCCATCGGCCCGAAGATCGGCATCGTTCCCTACACCGAAGACGCGTCCTGGCGCGGATGGCACCGCCGTGCCAGCCTGGTGCCCACCGACTGCCTCGAAGCCGTCGCGCGAGCCGGCGGTGTGCCGATCCTCCTGCCAGCCCAGTGGATCCCCACCCACGGCCTGCCACCGCACCGGATCGACTCGCAGGCGGTCGACATCACGGCGTGGATCGACGGGCTGCTCCTGGTCGGCGGGCCCGACATCGATCCGGCCCACTACCGGCAGGCCCGCGAACCGGAGACTGACGGCATACAGCCCGAGCGGGACGCCTGGGAACTGGCACTGCTGCGAGCCGCGCTCGCCGTGGGCGTTCCGATACTGGGTATCTGTCGGGGTATGCAACTGCTCAACGTCGTGCGCGGTGGAACGCTGCGGCAACAGACCACCGGTCACCGCCCCGTAGGGGCCACCTTCGAGGGCATGGAGATCAGGCTGGACGTTGCGCGCCTGCCCGGTTCGACTCTGGGTGCGACCACCCGGGGACACTGCCACCACCACCAAACGGTAGACGTACTCGGGGCCGGCCTGGTCGCCACCGCGTGGAGCCCGGAGGGCATCGTCGAGGCGATCGAACTGGCGGAGCGGCCGTTCACGGTCGGTGTGCAGTGGCACCCCGAGGTCGGATCCGATCCACGGCTGTTCGACGCGCTCGTGCGGGCATGCTGATGCTGAGCGTGTTGCTGCCACACAGTCGCCAGGGCCGGGTCCTGGCGCTGGGCGCACTGCTCGACTCGTTCGCGACCGGTTTCTATCTCGCCGCGGCCACCCTGTACTTCGTCGACTACATCGGCATCTCGGTGGCCGCGGTTGGCGGGGTGATCGGGTTGGCCAACCTGTGCGGGCTGCTCAGCCCGATGCCCGCGGCCCGACTCACCGGTCGAATGGGAGTGGTGCGGGTCTACCTGCTGTTGCTACTGCTGCGCGGGTTGGCCTTCGTCGGATACTCCGCCGCCGACGGTTACCTGACCTATCTGGTCGTCACCTGCGTTCTGGCGGGTGCCAGCCGGGCAGGGACACCGTTGTTGCAGGTCGTGGTGCGCCTGCTTGAGGGCGAACAGGCACGCACCCGGACCATGGCCTCGCTGCGGACGGTCAACAACGTCGGCTACGGTGGCGGTTTCCTGATCGCGGCCCTGGTCCAGTCCCTACACTCGCGGCCGGCGTTCGTGGTGACGTTCGTGGCCGGTGGCGCGGCGTTCGTGGGGGTGGCCGCGATCACCCGAACCGCCACCAGGGTGGCGGTGGCCGAACAGGCGCAGGCCGACAAACAGACACAGGCAGGGGCGCAGGCCGGGACACAGGCGGAGATCGGGGCGAACCGGCGCGCGGCGAAGGAACCCTCCCGAGGGGTGTACCGCGATGGTCGATTCCTTGTTCTCACCGCGGCGAACGCGCTGATGCTGTTGCACGACTCCATGCTTCTGGTGCTCCTACCGCTGTGGGTGGTGCACCGATGCGGCCTCTCCCAGACGACCAGTTCGATCCTGTTGCTGGTCAACACCGTGCTCACCGTGTGCGTACAGGTCTATGTCGCACGATTCGCCGGCTCCGTCCGGGGAGCCCTACGGCTGACCGGATGTTCACTGGCCGCACTCGGCGCTGCCTGCCTGTTCCTCGGTGTGTCGGGACCGGGTCAGACCTGGACCGTGCTGATCTACCTGGGGTTGACCGTCACCCTGTTGACCGTTGGCGAGAACCTGCACTCGGTGGCTGGTTGGGAGCTGTCATTCCAGTTGTCCGACCCGGACCGGCAACCGCAGTACCTGAGCCTGTTCCACCTTGGGTTCAGCGCCCAACAGATCGTGGGCCCGGTGCTGGTGACCTCGGTCGTGCTGCCCTGGGGTGGGTCGGGTGTACTGCTCATGGCCGGACTGTTCGGGTTGGGAGCCGGCCTGACCGTGGTGGCCGCCCGGGCCCATCCGCGGGCCAGGTTCGGTGCCGAGGGCGCGGTACTGCCCTGAGCGGACGGTGACGGGCTCACCGCATCGGCGCGGCCTGTGGCATCGGCGCAACCGGACTCAGTCGATGTGCAGGCGCAACTCCGCGGCATGGTAGGGAGAGACGTGGCAACCCCTGTGGCGCTTGGTGTCCAACGACCCGTAACCGTAGGAGATCAACCTGATCCCCCGGTTGGCAGCCTCCGCGATCGGTTGGTAGAAGATGGTCGAGAAGTAACCGTAGGAGGCGTCGGGGTCGGCATAGGCCGACCCGGTGAGCATCGCCGTCCACTCCGAACCGTCCTGGATGTACAGACTGAAGCTCAGCAACCGGTCACCGTCGGTGACGGTAAAGACGGTCAGGTCCTCGGGGGCCACATGTTCGCGGATCTGGTCGAAGATCGCCGCCTCGGCCGCCCGGTCCGCGCTGCCGTCGTATTTGGCGATGAGTCCACACCGCAGGTCGAGCAGTTCGGGTTCGTCGGCGGCGAGTGACCGCGACGAGCGAACGAGCCCACGGTCGTCGAGCGTCCGTAGTTCCCGGCGCACCTCGACGCGGCGCTTACTGGGCAGAGTGCGCAGGTACCCGTCGAAGTCGGTCCAGGTCACGTCCAGGTCGCAGCGTTCCCCCATCATCACGGTGCCGAAACCCGAGCGGTCGAGTTCGGCGAGGAGTGGGTCAGCCCGAGGGGTCATGAACAGCAGCACGATGGACCGGATCCCCTGATCCTTTGCCCAGGAGATCACCTCAGCCACGAAGTGGCGTAGAACCTCCGGGTCACTCGCCCCCGGCCCAACCGGGAACGTCGCATAGTTGGGGTACATCAGCACCAGACACGGGTGGACCTCGGCCGGGTCGACGTCCCGTGGCCAGGGCTGGCTCCCGTCGGCGCAAAGACCCAGGTACGCGGCGCGGCCGGTGAGTATGTGGTAGGGATCGCGCCGGGGCACCGGGCCGGGAGCGGGTAGCACCGTGCCACCCATCGCAACGGCGCAACGCCCGTCCGGGTCACGCAGTGCCAGCGTCTGGTAGGGCCCCGGGTACCAGGACCTGCCGAACTCGATCCATCGGGCTCGCGCAGCGGCCGGACCATCCCCGGCCAGCGATGCCCAGTCGGTGGGCACCCCTGGGGTGACTGAGAATTCCCACATCGACGCACTCCTCACACATCGGTGACATAGCCGTTGAGCTCGTGGGCGGACAGGCCATACCGCGTCTTGAACTCCCCGTTACGCCGGCCAGCCTCCAGCCGTGGCACTCCCAACTGGTAGCCGAGTCGGACGAAGGTCGCCCAGGTGAGGTAGTAGGGGCTGAACGGCAGCGGCCGGTCTCGGTCGTAGCCGAGTGCCCAGGCGTGCATCCTGGTGTCGTCCACAAAGACGATGGCCAGCGCGAGCAGGTCCCCGTCCAGGGTGACCTCGACGATCCGCGCGCTGGGTGTCTGGGCCAGGAAAGAGGCGAGCTTGGCCGCGTCGTAGTAGCCCGGTGACCCCACCCGGACCATCGTGGTCTCCAGCAGTTCGAGCTTTTCGGTGTCCTCGTCGGGCAACGCGTTGCGGACCACGATGCGTACCCCGGCCTCGGTCCCCCTGCGCCAGTGCCGGCGGTACTCGCGGCGGTCGGCGGACTTCACCGCGGCGAGTACCCCTTCCTCGTCACCGAACCGGGCCAGGTCAAGCCAGTACCGGGTGTCCAGGTGGATACCGCGCAGACCGATCTCCTCCAGCGCTTGTGCGCTCGGCGAGTCCACCGCCACGTTGATGAAACCCATGCGGTGTAGACCCGCGGTCCGGGCGACGTCGCGCATCGCGGCCAGCATCTCGGTGGCGACCTCCGCGGTCGTCTGCCTGGCCACCAGCCGGGTGTCAGAGCAGTGCCACACGTGGCTGAGTAGGGCGAACTCGCCCGGGACGAGCCCAAGCGCGCCAAGCGGGTCACCCTGCACGTAGCACGGTGCGAACGCCGCCACGGCGCCATCGGGATCGAACAACTCCACGTAGTAACAACCGTGTACCGGCTGGATCGGGAAAAGTTCGTATCCGCGCAGGAACTCGGGCCCGTAGTTGAAGTTGGCTCCGGTGGCAGCCACCAACTCCGCCGTGCCTGGGCTCAGCTCGTCGACGGTGCGGACGACCCGGCGGTGGAGCTTCTCAGTATGCCGCGAAATACTCACAGTGCTCCCACTCGCTGACCTGGGCATCGTCTCGTGGTCCTGCCGTCGGCGACCCGATGTTGGCCAGCCACTCCTCGAACC
>DATCXL010000353.1:0-2105 GCA_036565825.1 Mycobacteriales bacterium | reverse complement strand
CGCGATCCGACCAACCACCCCGGCCAGCCGGCGCAGCACGTCCAGACCACCCGGGGCGATCCGACTGGTGGTCGGATCGGCCACGATGGGTGCCAGGGTGCCGTCGAAGTCCAGCGCCACCAGCGCCCGGTCGAACCTGTTCAGCAACGCGGCGAGACCGGCGCGGCCGGCTGGGGTGCGGGGCTGGGGCGGCATGATGGGTCCGGCGCTCATATCGGGTCAGCCTACGGCCGCGCACCGGAATCGGCCCCTCGGCGGGTTGGGTGACAGCGACGGACCGTGACGGGCCCGGCGAGGATGTCGCCGGAACCGCACCGGTCCCTGTGGTTGAAGACCTGGCGAAGCCCCGACGCGACATCACTCCCCCACGGCAGCAGGCTCGGCTGACCATACTGGGCATCGGTTCGATCCCTCCCGAACCAGGTGCACAGTGTCTGAACGCTCCGGTGATGGGGCCGCCACCAGGTCACCGTGGTCGGATGACCATCCATGCACTCCCGCGGTGCCGAACCATTCCTCCGCTCTTTCGGCGGACAGACGAAGGCGCTGGTCACGACGGTGTCGTCGCAACCAGCGCCTGGTATTACGCCTTGTTCGGTTGTTGGTCGTTCTGCTTCTTACTTGCCGGCCTGCGCGGCGGGAACCACCGCGTCGGTCAGGTTCGCGGCCAGAGGCTGCCACTTGGCGTAGGCGTCCGGGAACGCGCTCTTCTGCACGGTCTGCGCGGCCACGGTCACCGGCATGTCCTGCCAGCCAGGAACCTGCACCAGCCCGTCGAGGAACTTACCGGCCGAGTAGTTCGGGTTCATGATCTGGTCTGGAGTACCCCAGCCGGTCGACGGACGCTGCTGGAACAGGCCCAGCGAGTCACGGTCGCCGTAGTCCAGGTTGTGCAGGTTGGACTCCTGGAACGCGGTGGCCAGTGCGATGGTCACTGCGTGCTCGGGGAGCCCGCGCTCGGCCGCGGCCTTGGCGATCTCGGTCGCGTTGTGCGCCTGCTCCGGTGAGACACCTTCAGGAATCGACGGAGCCGGTGGTGCGGGCTGCTCAGCCGGCGGTGCCGGTGGAGCCGGTGGAGCCGGTTCGCTCGGCGCGACCTTGTCCGGGCCGGCGTTACCGGGCGCGGTGGCCGCGGGTGCCTTGGCCGGAAGGCTCGCTCCGGTCGCGTTGGCCGTTCCGGTGCCGAACAGTGCGGCTGGCACGGTGACCAGCGCCACGGCAGCCAGGGCCACCAGGATCAGTGCGGTACGACCGCGCGGAATCCGTCGCTGGACGCTGTCCGGGAGGCTTCCGTAGATCCGCGTGTGGTAAAAGGTCGTCAGCGCGATGCCGAGCTTCCGGACAATGGAACCGGCAGACACCGCGAGAGCGGTGAACAGCGCGATGACGAAAGTCAGTGCGGTGTTTATACCCGTGCGCGAAGCAGCGAGTCGAGTGAAGATGTTGTTCATAGATAGATACCTCATCTCGTGGGGGTTCACGTTCGATGTGTACCGCCTCTGGCTGACAACCCACCGGTGAGCGGCGGTGTAACCAGTCCGGCAAACTGCCGGATGAGGCGGTTTCTCCGTCGTACGTGTGCCTGACCACGGCACTTGAGAGGTCTTGGGAACGTCGCTCACCTGCCGTAGGAATTCAATTACGGCGGTGTCCGGCGACTCTCTGGTTCCCGCGGCGCTGGCTCTTTCCGTCGCGCCGACCCTGTACAACCACGAGGCCGCCCGGATACTTCCCCGATCACGGTCCTCGAGCCCGAAAATCAGGCCGGAAAACAAGGTCTGACAGGCGAGGAATGTCCAACCCACACCCACCCGCAATAACACGGGCGAACCGGCTGACCAGTCGTAACAAACTGCCTACCGGGAGTCGGGAAAACATCTCGTTCCCGCGGCGCTGGTTCTTTCCATCGCGCCGACCCTGTACAACCACGAGGAGCCTGGATACTTCCCGGATCGCATGCCGTCAGCCGGGAAATCGGGCCGGAGATCACGCCTGAAAGGGGAATGTCCGACCATTCCAGACGGCGGGTGGCCGGCCGGGAGTGGGGGCGGTGGACGAGTCGGCCTGTAGGCCGGGTTCTGTTGACCGACAGCGATCCGCTGGTG
>DATCXL010000336.1:0-2548 GCA_036565825.1 Mycobacteriales bacterium | reverse complement strand
CGGCGGCCCGCGCCACCACTCCCAGCCCCACCCCCGGTGATGTCCTTCTCGCGGGCCGGCACCGCCACCTGTGGGCGCGGCACCGGTACCCGCGGTGGGCTGCTGGGCCACGGCCCGTCGCCCGGCACGTCGCGCGGACCGAACATCCCCTGGTCGCTCACCATTCCATCCTGAACCGTCCACCGGTGTCGAGGCCAGACGGCACGGGCACCAGTCGCGACGTGTCGACCACGCGGGTCAACGGCCGGTGACCCGGGGAACCGCCTGGGGCCTGGCCTGGGCGTAGTCTGCGACTGTGAGCGAACTGGCCATGGTGCGAGCGGGACTGGTGCCCTACGAGCAGGCGCTGGCCGAGCAGCGGCGGATCCACCAGGCACGGGTCACCGGCGAGGCGCCGGACACCGTGCTGCTGCTGGAACACCCCGCCGTGTACACCGCGGGAAAGCGCACCGAGCCATGGGAACGGCCCGTCGACAGCACCCCGGTGGTCGAGTCCGACCGGGGCGGCAAGATCACCTGGCACGGCCCCGGGCAACTGGTCGGATATCCGATCGTGCGGCTGCCCGACCCGGTGGACGTGGTCGCCTACGTGCGCCGGCTGGAGGGTGTGCTCATCGACGTCTGTGCCGCGTTCGGTCTGGCCACCGCAAGGGTCAGCGGACGCAGCGGCGTGTGGGTGCCGGCCGACGACCGTGGGCCCGACCGCAAGGTGGCCGCGATCGGCATCCGGGTCAGCCGCGAGGTGACCATGCACGGCTTCGCGCTGAACTGTGACCCGGACCTGACCGCGTTCGACAAGATCGTGCCCTGTGGGATCACCGACGCAGGGGTGACCTCGCTGTCCCGAGAACTGGGTCGGGACGTGACCGTGACCGAGGTGTTGCCGGTGGTCGAAGGTCTCCTGCCGGCGCTGGTCCAACTGGAAGCCGTACCCGTGCCCGCGGCGTAGGGCGGACACCTGAGCCGTTCGAGCGTCACCGACCGCCAGGCCTCACCGCACCTGCGGCATGACGTCCGCAGCCACCAGTTCGAGGTGCGCGAGGTCGTCCAGGTCCAGTACCTGTAGGTACATCCGGGTGCACCCCACCTCGGCGAACCGCCCGATCCTGTCCACAAGTTCGGACGGCGTGCCGGCCAGACCGTTCTTCCGCAGTTCGTCGACGTCGCGACCGATGGCCTCGGCTCGGCGGCGTACCTCGGCCTCGTCCCGTCCGCAGCAGAGCACCTGGGCGGCCGAGTAGACCATCGTGGCCGGATCCCGGCCAGCGGCCTGACAGGCACCAGCCACCCGTTCGACCGCCGTGGCGGTCTGCTCCACCGAGGCGAACGGCAGGTTGAACTCGTCGGCGTACCTGGCGGCCAGCGCCGGAGTGCGCCGTGGGCCTCCCCCACCGACGAGCAACGGCGGCCGGGGCCGCTGCGCCGGCTTGGGCAGCGCGGGCGAGTCGGTGAGCCGGTAGTAACGGCCCTGGTAGGAGAAGGTCTTGCCCTGCGGTGTCTCCCACAGGCCGGTGATTATCGCGAGTTGTTCCTCCAGCCGGTCGAACCGCTCCCCGAGCGAGCCGAACGGAATGCCGTACGCCTCGTGCTCAGCGGCGTACCAGCCGGTCCCCAGTCCGAACTCGACCCGCCCACCGCTCATCTGGTCGACCTGCGCGACGGCGATGGCCAACGGCCCGGGCAGCCGGAAGGTGGCCGCGCTCATCAGCGTGCCGAGTCGGATCCGGGAGGTCTCACGGGCCAGGCCGGCGAGCGTGACCCAGGCATCGGTCGGGCCCGGTAGACCGCTCCGATCGCCCATCCTCAGGTAGTGGTCGGAGCGGAAGAAGGCTCCGAAGCCAGCATCCTCGGTGGTCCGGGCGACGGCCAGAAGTTCGTCGTAGCTGGCACCCTGCTGTGGTTCGGTGAAGATCCGGAGGTCCATGTCCGCAGGCTATCTGTTACGTCTGGAATCGCGGAGAATGCGGCCATGATCACCGGCGTGCCGCTACTGTCGGCTCGTCGGGATGTTGTTGGAAAGAGGGGAACGATTATGTCCTCGGCATCAGACGCCACCAAGATCCTTCTGGACGAGTCCGAAATGCCTCGGCGTTGGTACAACATCCTCCCCGACCTGCCGTCCGCACCGCCGCCGGTACTCCATCCCGGCACGCTCCAGCCGATCGGTCCCGACGACCTGGCGCCGCTGTTCCCTATGGACCTCATCCTGCAGGAGGTCAGCACCGACCGGTACATCGACATCCCGGACGAGGTGCTCGAGGTGTACCGGTTGTGGCGGCCCTCGCCGCTGTACCGCGCCCGCCGACTGGAGCGGGCGCTGGGCACGCCGGCGAAGATCTACTACAAGTACGAAGGCGTCAGCCCGGCCGGCTCACACAAGCCGAACACGGCTGTGGCGCAGGCGTACTACAACGCCCGGGCCGGCATCCGCCGGTTGACCACCGAAACCGGTGCCGGTCAGTGGGGCACCGCGCTGTCCTTCGCCTGCTCACAGTTCGGGCTGGGTTGTGAGGTGTGGCAGGTCCGCGCCTCCTATGACCAGAAGCCG
>DATCXL010000334.1:0-2376 GCA_036565825.1 Mycobacteriales bacterium | reverse complement strand
TCACCGAAGTCGGCGAGCAGTTCCCGCACGGCCGGTTCGGCCCGACCGCAGTACGGACATTCGAAGTCGCCGTACTCGACCACGGTCACAAGCGCCTCCTCGGGCCCGCGGACGTGGTCACGGTCCGGATCGACCGGTACGGCGAGGTCCAACACGGGTTCGGCGGTGCCGAGCAACGCCCGGGCGCGCAGGTCCGTCGGCAACAGCGCGATGACGCGGAACACCGCCCAACCGGTCAGCGACGCCACCAGCGCCGCGCTGAGAATGCCGATCTTGGCATCCGCGAGCCGCGCACCGTTGAACGCCAGCGTGGCGATCAGCAGCGACAGGGTCAGGCCGTTCCCGGCGATCACCCCGCCACCGACCACGGCCGGCCAACCGACAGGCGGGCGCACCCGGCCGCGACTCACCCGGGTGACCAGCCAGGTGGCGACCACGATCCCGGCCGGCTTGCCCACCACATAGCCGCACAGGATGCCCAGCGTGATCGGCGAGGTGAACGCGCGAACCAGCACACGGCCGTCGATGACCACCCCGACGTTGGCCAGGGCGAACAGCGGCACGATCAGGTAACTGGTCCACGGGTGGTAGATCTGTTGGAGTCGGTCGTTCGGTGAGATCGCCGCGCCCAGGCCGGTCCGCGCCGACCGGGCCAGTTCGGCGGTCGGCTGTTCCCGGAACAGCCGGAACAGGTCACTGGCCCGCTCAAGCTCACCGCGCCCGGCCGGGTAGGCGTAGGTCAACAACCCCATGGCCAGGCCGACAACCAGCGGTTCGACCCCGGACTCGAACAGCGCGACCCACGTCGCCACGCCCAGCAGTGCGTAGACGCTGCCGTGGTGAACACCCGCGGAGCGCACCAGCAGGACCACACCGAACAGTCCGATCGCGACCAACAGCGCGCCCGCCGTGAGATGTCCGCTGTAGACGGTGGCGATGACGACGAGCGAGGCCAGGTCGTCCACCACCAGCACGGTGAGGATGAAGGTACGGAGGCGCTGCTGGAGCGGCAGTCCGACCAGGGCCAGCATGCCCAGCGCGAACGCGGTGTCCGTCGACATCGCGGTGGCCCAGCCATGTGCGGACGGGCGACCGGCGTTCACCGCGAGGTAGATGGCGACCGGCGTGGCCAACCCGCAGAGTCCGGCGAGCAGCGGCAGGACCAGCCGCCGTCGGTCGCGCAACTCGCCCATGTCGAACTCGCGACGTGCCTCCAACCCGACCACCAGGAAGAAGAACGTCATCAGCCCGTTGTTCACCCAGCCGCGTAGGTTCTGGGTGAGGTCCCACCGGCCGAAGCGCAGGGACAGCTCGGTCCGCCAGACCGTCTCGTAGGACGACGCGTCCACGTTCACCCAGACCAGGGCCGCGAGCGCCGCGACCAACAGCGCGACCGCGCTGGTCGACTTGATCCGGACGAACGCGCGGGCCGGTGTCCACGCCCCGGGCCTGCGCGCCGTGCGCCCGGACATCGGCCGGTCTGACGACCGAGATGTGATCACTCCCAGATTCTCCTGCCCAACCCTGACTCCGGCGACCATCACCACCCGCATGGCAGACCGGTCGACCGCACACCGTGATCGCACGGGGTCGCGCCTTGCCGCCTGGGCGGCCAGGGCCTCGCCCTGCCGAGGGAACCACCAGACGAAGCTGTATGTCGATCGCCGATCGAATGGCCGCCGGATAGTTCCGCTCAGTGCTCGGTTCGGGGTTTGAGGACCTGCGTACCGAGGGCGGTGGAGGACGGTAGGGCGCTCATTCGGCTGTGTACCGCTCCCTCGCTTCGACCGAGTATGCGAGCGATTCCGGCCAGCGGCGTGTCCAGAGCGCGTTCCTCACCCAGGCGCGTGTCCTCGTCGGGATGCCATCGAGCGTGGGTGCGGGATCCTGGTGCGGGAACGGAGAGCAGTCGTATCCGGGTGAGGAAGCGGGCCGAACAGGAGACCACCTTCTCGCCGCGTCGCAGCAGGTTCAGTTGTAGCCCCTGGTTCTGCTCGGAGCCCCACCGAACCTCGTCGGCCTCGAAGTGGTGCACGTCCGCCATCACCCCACCAAGTCCGATCTGGCGGCTGAACCGTAACTCCACCAGCACCGACCACGATTCGTGTCTGATCAGTGACCGTGTGCGCATGCATTAAGTATGCGACAACATGTCGGCTTCGCCCTCACACGAACGGGCGGTTTTGCCACCCTGGCGGATGCCTACATCATCAACCGCGCCGCCTTGGCCTCGTTGCTGTCTTCTCGCGGATCTGGCAGCGATGAGGCCAAGATCGGCGCGGGTGGTCAGGTGGTGGCCAGGGCGGGGCGGGTGGTGGTGACGGTGTGCAGGGCGTCGCGCCAGTCGCGGGCGGGTGCGGTGGTGTTGGGGCCGAG
>DATCXL010000302.1:0-5084 GCA_036565825.1 Mycobacteriales bacterium | reverse complement strand
AAGCGGGGCCAGTCCCTCGGAAGGTTCGTCGAGCAGCAGCAGGGTCGGGTTGGCCACCATCGCCCGGGCGATGGCCAGGCACTGCTGTTCGCCGCCACTCAACGCGTGCCCGCCACGGTCCAGCAGCGGCCGCAGCATCGGGAACAGGTCCAGCACCCGCTCGTGCGGCAACGCCGGCCGGCCGGGCCCGGCGCCCCGGGCGGCCAGGGCCAGGTTCTCCCGCACCGACAGGCCGGCGAAGATCCGCCGGTCGTCGGGTACCAACTGCACGCCGGTGCGGGCCACCCGGTGCGAAGGCATGGCAGACAGCGTGCGTCCGGCATAGCTGACCGTGCCGGTGGTGGCCACACCGGCATTGGCGATCGACCGCAACAGCGTGGTCTTGCCGGCACCGTTGCGTCCGAGCAGCGCCAGGGTGGTGCCGGCAGGCACGTCCAGGTCGATGCCGAACAGGATGTGCGCGGTGCCGTAGTAGGCGTGCAGGTCACGGACCCGCAGGTCGGCGTCGGTCACCGCGAGCCTCCCAGGTAGACCTCGACCACGTCGTCACGCTGGCGGACCTCCTGCGGGTCGCCGGTACACAGCAACCGCCCGTAGTGCAGCACGGTCAACTGCTGGGCCAGGTCAAAGACGACCTTCATGTCGTGTTCGGTGAGCAGGATGGTCAGGCCGGTGGCCGCCCACAACTCCCGGATCAACTCGACGGTGGCCTCGGTCTCGGTCGGCGACATCCCGGCGGTTGGTTCGTCCAGCAGCAACAGTGCCGGGTCCAGGGCCAGCGCCATGCCGATCTCCAACCGCTTGCGGTCCCCCTGGGACAGTTCGCGCGCCAGCTTGGTCTGCTGGTCGGCCAGCCGCACCCGTTCCAGCGCCTGGTCCACCCTGGGCGCGTACCGGCGCGGCACGCCCCGCCAGAACGCCAGCGTCGCACCGGCCGAGGCCAGTACCGCCGAGGTGATGTTGTCCCGGACGGTCAGATCGCCGAACACCCGGGCCACCTGGAACGCTCGGGCCAGCCCCATCCGCACCCGGGCCCGGGGACTGGCCCTGGTCATGTCCCGGCCGGCCAGCAGCACCCGACCACGTTCGGGGTGGTACTCCCCGGAGATCACCCCGAACAGGGTGGACTTGCCGGCACCGTTAGGCCCGATCACCGCGTGCACCTGTCCACGGTCCAGGGTCAGTGACACGTCGTCGAGGGCCAGGTGCCCGCCGAACCGCTTGACCACCCCGTCCACCCGCAGGAACGCATCGTCACTCATCGGGCACCTCCCGCGCCGAAGTCTGGGTAACGACCCGCCCGGTGTGCCGCCGGGCAATCCTGGCGGCCAGCTCCCGGAGGGTCGTCGGGACGCTGAGCAGACCGCGCGGCAGGAACACCAGGATGGCCAGCAGCAACAGTCCGGTGACGAACAGGTAGGAGGTGGTGATCTCGTTGAGGTAGTGCAGCATCCAGGTGAACAGCACCGCGCCCACCGCCGGGCCGAGGAAGTACCCCATGCCACCCAGCAGCAGCATGATGATCGGGGTGGCCGAACCGGTCCAGTACAGCGCGTCGGGGGTGACGATCTGGTTGGCGTAGGCGAACAGCGCGCCGGCCAGCCCGGCTCCGCACCCGGCGATGGTGAAGGCCAGCACCCGGTAGGCCCGCACGTTCACGCCCAGGAACGTGGCGCGCACCTCGTCCTGGCGGATCGACCGAAGGGTGTGCCCGAACGGGGACCGGGATATCCGCCAGAAGGCCAGCACACCCAGGCCGACGCAGCCGGCCATGAAGTACCAGAACACGGTCGGGTCGCCGAGCTTGAGGCCGGCCACCGGTTCGATGGTCACGCTGGGGATGCCGTTGTATCCGCCGAAGGTGTCCGTCTTGATGACCAGCGTGTAGATCGCCTGGGCCAGCGCCAGGGTGAGCATGGCGAAGGCCAGGCCGGTGGTCCGCCAGGTGAGCAGACCGGTCAACGCGGCGGCCAACCCGGCGCAGCCGATCGCGGCGGCCAGCAGCACCGGTGGCGACCAGCCGTGTTGCACACCCATCGCCACGGTGTAGGCGCCGACACCGAAGAACGCGGCCTGTCCGAACGACGGGATGCCGGCCTCACCGAACAGCAGGTTCACGCTGGTGGCGAACAGGATCTGCACCGCGGCGGTCTCCCAGACGAACAGGATGCCGCTGTCGCTGGTGTGCGGCAGGGCGAGCACCGTGACCAGGATGGTCACGGCCACCGCCACCCACCCCAGCCGCAGCCAACCCGAGGTCCGGTGGTTCTGGGATCGGACCGGCCGGCGTCCCGCGAGCACGGCCGCCATCACATCGCTCCGTTCGGCACGCTGGAGCCGAGCAGGCCGCGCGGCCGAACGATCAGCACCAGCACCATCACCAGGTACAGCGAGAAGTCGGCCAGCCAGGGCGCCTCGACAACCAGGAAGCTGTGCACCAGGCCGAGCACCAGGGCGGCCACGAAGGAACCGGCGATGCTGCCGAAGCCGCCGATGATGACCACGGCGAACGCCTGGATTATGAAGGTGAGCGCCACGTCGGGCACCAGGCTCATCGTCGGGCCGGCCAGCCCGCCACCGAGTCCGGCCAACGCGATACCCAGTCCGAAGGTGAGCGCGAACACCCGGTTCACGTTGATCCCGAGCAGGCCGGCCATGAACCGGTCCTCGGCCACCGCGGTGAGCTGTCGGCCCCACTCGGTGCGTCTGATCAGTAGTTGCAGACCGACCACGGTGAGCAGCCCGAACGCGATCACCAGCAGGTCATAGCGCGGGATGGTGGCACCGGCCAGTTCGAAGCTGGCGACCAGCACGTCGGGCGCGGGCTGGGTGTGCGGGTTCTGCCCCCAGACGAGCTGCACCGCGCCGGACAGGATGAGCAGCAGCGCGTAGGTGCCCAGCAGCGAGGTCTCCACCGGCAGTCCGTAGAGCCGACGGAACAGCACCCGCTCGCTGGCCACGCCGACCACCGCGGTGACCAGCGCCGCGGCGATGATCAGCAGTACGAACAGCCAGGCCGGCCGGGCCGTGCCGCGCAGGAACTCGTAGGACATGTACGCGCCGACCACGAAGAAGCCACCGTGCGCGAAGTTGACGATCCTCATCACGCCGAGGATCAACGTCAGCCCACTGGCGACGAGGAAGAGCAGCATGCCGTCGGACAGACCGGTCGCCAGGACGATCAAGAGTCACCTGCCAGAACGCCACGGGACGCCTTGTTCCGGACGACGGTACACTGTTCCGCGTTTGCCGTGGCACTAATCTCATGCGTCGGGCATGAACCCCCCGGCTCCGCGCGGGCGTCACCGCGCCTGGGCGAAACGTCACAACAGAACGTCACAACAGAACGGACGGCAGATGGCCACGAGACAGACCAGCGGGCAGGCCACCGGGGCCACCGGGCCAGCCTCGGCCGCCAACGGTGGCGGCGACACGGTGACGGCGGTGCTGCGTACCGCCGACGTACTGAGCCTGTTCGCGCGGTCGGCCAAACCGACACTCGGGGTGACCGAGATCGCTGCCGAGTTGGACCTGTCCAAGGCCGTGGTGTCCCGGATCCTGTCCTCGCTGCGGGTCCGCGGGTTCGTCGAGACCGACGAGGAGACCCACCGGTACGCGCTCGGCCCACAGGGTCTGCTGCTCGGGCTGGCCGCGCTGGGCCGCATCGACGTGCGCCAGTTGGCCAGGGAGAAGATGGCTGAACTGTCCGCGGCCACCGAGGAGACCGCCACGCTGTCGGTGCGCACCGGTTGGGAGCGGGTCTACGTCGACCAGATCACTCCGAATCGGGACATCAAAATGGTGGTGCCGATCGGCCGGCCGCAGCCACTGCACGCTGGTGCGTCATCCAAGGCCTTCCTGGCCTTCATGACACCGGCCGAGCAGGACCGCTTCTTCGCCGAGTCCGACGGGCTCCAGGCGCTGACCCCGCTCACTCCGACCGACCCGGCGGAGTTGCGGGAGGAGTTGGCCGGTATCCGGGCCCGGGGGTACGCGGTGTCCCGTGGCGAGCGGCAGCACGGCGCCGGGTCGGTGGCCGCGCCGGTGTTCGGCCCGGACGGACAGCCGCGGGCGGTGATCAGCGTGTGTGGGCCGGTGGAGCGGTTCACCCCGCACATGGAACGGGCCGCCACCCTGCTCTGCGAGGCCACCCGCCGCCTCTCCCAACAACTCGGCCACTGGACCTGACCCACTGGGGGTCCGCAGGCTCGGCCGCTGGTGCACCGGACCGGGCGCTCACTCGGGTGGACTCGTCGGCGGGACACCGCTGTGCTGCTGGACGGCGGCCTGTAGTTCGGCCCAATGATCGTCGACCCTCGCCATCTCGCCAAGAGGGGGAGCCAGGCTTTCGTCGATGAAGGGCACGGCGCCGTACCGGCCGCGCAGATATGACCTCTCCACGTTGTCGACACCGTCCCGAATCCGACCGTAGTCGGTGAGCGGAGAAAGTCTCGTTGCCCCCGTGGTCGCGTCAGGGTCCGGCCACAGCGGCCGGCGGGCGGTGGTCGGGCCAGGCGGTGGCGTGTTCGAGTTGGGCGGACAGGCGGAACAGCACGTCCTCGCGGCCGTAGCCGGCAACCAACTGCACGCCGACCGGCAGCCCGTCGGCGGTGTGGTGCAGCGGCAGGGAGATCGCCGGCTGGCCGGTCACGTTGTAGGGCGCGGCGAACTGCCCCAGGTCACCGACCTGCTCGGCGGTCGGCCGGTACGGCAACCGACCCAGCGGCGGCGGTGGTTCGGGCACGGTGGGGGTGACCAACACGTCGTGGTCGGTCCACCAGTGCGCGATGCGCCGGGCCCAGCCCTGCAACCGTTCCACCGCCTCGACGTAGGCCGGCGCCGACACCGGCCGGCCCAGTTCGGCGAGCATCCAGTTGCGCGGTTCCACGTCGTCCGGGCCGATCGGCTGGCCCAGTCGGGCCGACCAGCGGTCCAGGTCCCGGGCCACCGACACGGCGAACACCAGGCCGAACGATCCGTCCGCGCTGGTGTCGGCAAGGGCGTCCGGCGCGGACAGTGCCACCTGGTGGCCGAGGGATTCCAGCAGCGCGCCGGTGCGTTCCACCGCGGCCACACACTCGGGG
>DATCXL010000272.1:0-2195 GCA_036565825.1 Mycobacteriales bacterium | reverse complement strand
GGTGCCGGCGGCGTCGTCGGCGCGTCTGCCCTGGTGGAGGTCACCACCACGCCCGACACCACAGCCAGAACCAGCAGCGCGGCCGCGACAAGCCGGATTCGGCCGAGGCCGGGGCGACGGAGGCGACGACGCGCAGGGGCCCGCACCCTATGGTCCATCCGTGGAAGGCGTCGCTTTCGAGGAGACAAGACCAGAGACCGTGGCGACCCGACCGTCCGAGTCGGTCGCGCGGAGGACGTAGCCCTGTCTGCTCGCGGTCGGCAGCACGAACCGCGCGCTGAACGCTCCCGTCGCGTCGGTGGCGGCCCGGGCGACGACCCGCTTGTGATAGGTCAACGTGACGGTGGACAACGGCTCGAAGTGCTGGCCAGTCACGTTCACCGAACCACCCAAGGCGCTGAACGCGATGGTAGGTGCCGGATATCCAGCCACCCATGCAGTGTGCCCATCGGTGTCGGTCATCCGCAGTCGATAGCGCGGTTGGACAGACGGCGGATTCTGCAGCGACACCTGCACAGTTCCGTCGGCGGCCGCGGTTGCCACGGCCACCAGCATCCCGTGGTACGTGACCTTGACCTTGGCGCCCGGTGTGAAGCCCCGTCCGACCGCTGACTCCATCCCCGCGATGCTGGTGAGCCGCACCGATGGGGCGGGGAGCCCGATAGCCGATGCACTGTTTCCAGCGGAGTCGGTGAGCACCAAGAAGTAGGCGTGCTGGGTGTTCTCCGGCCGCGGTACCGACGCTGTGACCGCACCCGAGCTGTCGGCGATGGTGGTGGCGAGCCGCTTGCGGTTATAGGTGACGGTCACAGGGGCACCCCGCTCAAAGCCGACGCCCCGCACCTCCAGCGACTGGTCCGTGACCGTGAACGTGACCCTCGGCGGCGCAGCCCGCTTGGTCACGCGGTAGACGTAGGCCCTGGCCTCGTGATTCCAGCGCACGGTGTGCACGAGCTGACCGCCGTACGTCTCGATAAGCGCACGAAACTGGCGCTGGGTCATGGTCTCGATGATCTGGCTCTGCTCCGGAGGGTCGTCCAGCTCGCCGGTCGTGTAGACCAGGTAGGAGACCGTCCCGTTGTCGATCAGTGGGCCGGGCCGCAGGGTCACCCAGTCCAACGGCAACCGGCCCGGTGGTGCCGGGTGCGGCGTCGCGATCGCGCCGCCGGGCAGCACCGTCGAGAGCCGGAACCGCCCGAACGGGTAAGCGTCGAGGCCGGCGTAGAACGAGTACACGTACTGCGCAGAACCGTGCGACATCGCCATGACACCGGCACCCGCCGGTGCGTGGTTGGCGAGCCACCGCGCTGCTTCGCGAGCGCCGACGTTGCTGTCGTCGCGCACCACCGAGGCCACGGCGGGGGCAGAAACCAGGCACAGGCCGACGGCGAGGCTTCCGGCAATGGCAACGGCAGGCACCCGCGCGAGGCGAACCTGCGCTAGCCCGCGACCCGCGAGCAGGGCCAGTGCAGGGGCTACCGGAAGCAGATAGTTGAAGGCCTTGAGCGGATAGAGGGCGAAGAACAACCCGAACACCGCGACCCACGACCACGGGAGGATGTCGGCTCGCCTCGGCCAACCCGCAGCAACGAGGATGCCCACGCCGAGCACGAGGACGAGCGCCACGCCTTCGGCACGGAGCAGCACTTGCGGATAGTAGGTCCACGGCACCGCACTGCGCCGTTGCAGGCTCTGGTCCAAGAACGCCGCCAAGACCGACGGCTGCGCTGCCATCTGGACGATCCCGGGCGCCAGTGCGACCAATCCCGACACGCTGCCCAGCACGACCGTCTTGACGCTGAGCCGGCGCCAGCTGCCGGTAAGGAGCAGGGTGATCACCAAGACCGGCACGACGAGGATCGAGGTCACCTTCGCCTGCGCACCGAGCATGGTTGCGGCGGCAAACCCGCACGCCCACCTCACGTCAGGGCTGCGCAGCCACAGGGCCAGGAACAGCACGGCGAGTACCACGAAGCACGTGGCAGTGGAGTCCAGCAGAGCCATCCGACCGAGGCCGACCGAGTAGCCGCTGACCGCGAGCACGAGCGCGGCGATGGCGGCCACCCACCGGTCATAAAGGACTCTGCCGAGCACATAGAGCAGGACCACAGTCAGGATGCTGAAGAACGCGCTGAGCGCGCGGGCCGCGACGTCACTCACCCCCACGACGCGGTAGACCAAGGCCAACAGCTCCT
>DATCXL010000270.1:0-3997 GCA_036565825.1 Mycobacteriales bacterium | reverse complement strand
GACGTAGGTGGTGTGGGCGTTCAGGTCGACGCCGTAGGTGTGCGCGGTGTCGGCGGTCTGTCCCTGAGCCTTGTAGATGGTGATGGCGTAGCCGTACTCGAGGCCGCCCTCGGCGATGTAGTCGGCGGTGACGGTGGCGTGACGGATCTCGCCTTCGGACCGCCAGCTGACGGTGACCTCACCGGTGCGCGGGTCGATGTGGTCGACGAATCCGCGTCGGCCGTTGAGGATGTCGGCGCCGGCGTCGCGCCAGGTCCGGTAGTCGTTGATGCGGGTCATCACCACGTCGCCCTCTGCGAGGCGTAGCAGGTCGCCTCGGGCCAGCCGGTAGGTGCGGTCTGGTCCGGTCAGGTCACCTTGGTCGCGGGCGAGTTCGTGGGCGGCGTTGTTCAGTTCGGCGATGTCGGCGTTGCGGGTGGCCATCAGCAGGACGTTGTTGACCTGCTCGTAGCGGTCGAGGTAACCGGCCCGGTCGGCGGCCCAGCCGGCAACCGCAGCGTGCAGGGCCTGGACACGGGTTTCAGTGGTGACGACCTGGCCCATACCGCGCCAGGCGGCAAGAGCATCGCGGTACTGGCCGTCGCGCCAGAGGGTGGCGGCTCGACGGGCGGAAGGCGTGTGTTGGCGTCGGTTCTCGGCCAACGTCAGACCGTCCACAACACGGTGTTGGGCGGACAAGGCTCCACCCGGAACCGGGGATCCCAGCTGACGGGGGTCCCCGATCTCCACGACCTTGGTTCCGGTCTGCCGGGCCGCAGCCAGCACGGCGTCGAGGTCACGGATGCCGATCTGGCTGGCCTCGTCGATGACCAGAACATCGACCGTGGCCAGCTTGTCGACCAACGGTGAACCGGGGTGCAGCAGGCTGGCGATGGTCGTGGACCGGATCCCCGCGTCGCGAAGGTTGTCCGCGCCGACCGCCGCGAGTGCGGCACCGCGGACGGTGAACCCGTGGGCCTCCCACGCGGCGCGGGCTGCGGCGGTGACCGTGGTCTTTCCCGAGCCGGCGACGCCGATGACCACGTCGACCTGGTGACCGTCGTGAACAAGACGTCGGTAGACCGCCCGTTGTTCGTCGCTCAGCGGGTAGCCGTTGGCCAGTTCGTGAACCCGTTCGGTGAGGGCCGCGATCGACGTCGGTACCACCGCCGTGTCGGTGTCCATGCCTGCGGCGGTCGCGTCGATGATGCGGTCGGTGGCCTCCACCAGGTCTCTGGTTGTGTACCGAGCGGTGTTGGACAGGTGCGTCGGTTGTCCGGCCCGTGGGAGCAGCGGAACCGCCTCGGGGCGGGCGAGTACCTGGTCGGTGAGCTGTTCGAGATCGGCCGTTCCGGCCACACCATCGGGCACCGCGTCAGCCACCGCTGCCAGGGCATCCCTCCGGGTGAAGTCCGGGTCATGGGCGGTGACACCGGTGTTGGGATCGAACACGGTCTCGGCAAGCGTGTCGCCGTCCAACCGATCAGGGACCGGCGCACAGGCGGCCATCACGGCGGCGACAGTCCGGTCCGGATCCACACCGACTGCACGGGCCTCTGCCCGCCAGTGTTCTCGCAGCCCGTGGTCCGGAATCGCCGTGGCATCGGGGTTCTTCGCCTGACGGGTCGTCTGGGACGCGGCCCGATGCTGCGCGGCGGTGGCGGTGTCAGAAGTCAGGCCCAGTTCGGCCAGGAGCTCGTTGACCTGTATGCCGCGTTTGGAGAACAGATCAATGGCCCGCCGGCTGATACCAACGATCTCCCACCGGCTGGTAACGGGGTCGCGGGCCCACCGCAGCCCCAGGTGCTGTGCGGACAGGCGGCGGGCCCGGGCGTTGATGAACTCCCCCAACACCTGGGAATGGGCCATCAGGTCGCGGCCGCCGGCGGCGACGGTGGACCACTTTCCGTCCGAACCCTGGACCAGGTTGGCGATCGTGTAGTGGGCGTGGAGGTGCGGGTCCCCGGGCTGTCCTTCCAGAGTTGGGCGAGCAGTTCGATGCACGTTCACCCAACCCACGAACCCCCGACCAGACACTCGGCGGGCGGTCCGCCCGTCGCCGTGGCGACCACGCATGCCGTACCCGGCGATCTCTTCGGCATAGGTGAGGGTCTCCGAACCGGCCTGTAGGAAGATCTCCTCCAGTTGAGCCGATGTCTGTGGATCGGCGAACGCGGAAAGCACGCTGTACGACTTCGGCAGGGTGACGGTCAGGTCATAACCTCGGTTGCCCACCACCACCCGCTCGTCAGCATGCCGTGCAGCCTCGTCGAAGACACCTGCGTCGTAGACGGATTCGGGTTGCAGACCTGCGGCGTCGAGTAACCGTGCGACCCGCCGCACCGAGATCCGATGGGCCTCACCTCGGCGGCGAACCCCACGAACCAGCCGACCCCACTCCTCCGCGGCGGTCTGCGAGGTCCACAGCCCCTCAGCGGACATCCCACGGCGGGTTGCCTCCAGGAGCACCGCATCCATCAGCGGCGCGGCGGGCAGCAGAGCCGCCGGCGCCGCCGCGGTTTTCGGCGTCACCAACTGCTCCCCGGTCAGCGGGTGGACACCTCGCATGATGGCTCGTGCCGCGTCGTATTGGGCCTCGCCCAACACGGTCCCGGCATGCAGGCCCAATGCCTCGGCACCACGACCGATCCAACGCAGTGGCCGTTCGGGGGCGTCCAGGTAGTAGCCGAGGCGGGCGTCCTGCCCGCATCCGGAATGCCCGGTCAGCCGGTACTCCACCTGTGCGTCAGACGGGCCAATCACCGTCACGTACGCGCCCATGAGCACCCCCGTATCGACGCTGCCTCTATGCCTTCCCACCGCGTAGCGGCTTCGTTACGTATCGTCGCGCAAGCGACGATACCTTAGTCCAGGTCTTATTTGATCTTAGATTGGCTGACTTGATTATGATAGCTACGAGGTGATGCACTTGGGTTGGCAGGTGCAGGCACCGGCGACCGAGGGAGGCCAGATGATCACGGCACGGGGGACCACGGGAGCTGGGCGAGGGCCCGCCGCCGCACGGGTGCGCGAACTGCTCCAGGAACGCCAGCGCATCACCACCGCGCATGTGCGCACCGTGGTGGAGGGCCGAGACCGTCTCGGTGGGCTGCGCGAGGAAGCGAGTCGGCTCACCGGCGACATCGAAGGTGCGCTACATGAGCTGGTGAACATGGGCTACAGCCGGCAGGAGATCGCCGCACTGTGCGACATCGCCGAGGAGGACATCCCGCGCCGGCGACGGGCGAGCAACGACGCAAACGGCCGCCGATCACGAGGAGCGGGCACGGGCCAGGAGGCGACGCGGCCACACGTCCAGGGACACCGTCAGCATCTCGGGGGGCCTTCCCCTCTACCCGAGATGGACGGGGGCACGTGACTGGCGTCGCTCATGCGTCGTCAACGTCTGGGGCGTCACGATGCGCATCCCATAGTTCGAGCCAGCCGATCTCGATGACGACGTCTTCCTCGGTCAGCGGCGGGTCGGTCGGGTTCGGGTTCTCATCGATACTCATGCGTCGAGGGTTGCCCGGGACGCCGACGTTGTCAGCGTCCCGGAACCAACCTGTGGATAACCCCTGATACTGTGGATAACCTGTGGATTACGGCTGCCGCTGCGGCGCCGATCGGTCGTCTCCATGTCGTGGGACTTGACCGAACGCCTTGTCGGCAAGGTGGTTCGCTGCCCGGACGGCTTCGTTGAGGCACGTCAGCGCCTCGCGGTCCTCGATCACGAGTAGCACATTGCCCACCCGAACACTGATGTAAGGCGTGGTCCAGCCGTCCTCCCGGTGGAAGGCGCGGGTACTGAGCACCTGCGACCCAGCAAGTACCGCCTGCGCGATGACAGCGCACTTGCCACGGCGGGGTTTGGCCATGATCGTTCCTCTCCAGCAGGCTCACGGCGCGGTAGGCGGGTGCGCCTGACGCGCAGCGAGCGAACCGCCGACTGCTCGGCGTGAATGCGGGTTGATGCGCGGATGGCCGGACCGCCACTGAGCGGGCTCGGTGCAAGCCG
>DATCXL010000267.1:0-4245 GCA_036565825.1 Mycobacteriales bacterium | reverse complement strand
CGGTGGTGGCCCAGGAGGTCGCCCCGCCGGCACCAACACCGGCACCGGCCGCCCAGGCTCCCGCGCCGCCGGCCGAGGTCGCCGAGGCACAGCGCGCCGCGGAGGAGGAGGAGATCGCCGGCGCCTACGTCACCCCGCTGGTGCGCAAGCTCGCCGCCGAACACAACGTGGACCTGTCCACGGTGCAGGGCACCGGTGTGGGCGGCCGGATCCGTAAGCAGGACGTGCTGGAAGCGGCCCGGGTTCGCGAGGCCGCAGCAGCGGCAGCAGCCAAACCGGCCGCGCCAACGGCCGCTGCTCCGGCGGCTCCGAAGACCTTCGCCGCAGACCTGCGCGGCCGCACGGAGAAGATGTCGCGGCTGCGCACCGTGATCGCCCAACGGATGCTTGAGTCGCTGCGGGACAGCGCACAGTTGACCACCGTGGTCGAGGTCGACGTGACCCGGATCGCCCGGCTGCGTGAGCGGGCCAAGGCCGACTTCGAGACGCGCGAGGGGGTGAAGCTGTCCTTCCTGCCGTTCTTCGCGATTGCCGCCGTGGAGGCCCTCAAGCAGCACCCCAAGGTCAACGGTTCCATTGACACCGAGGCCGGCACCATCACCTACCACGATGCCGAGCATCTGGGTATCGCCGTGGACACCGAGCGGGGTCTGCTGGTACCGGTCATTCACGACGCCGGTGACCTGAACCTGGGTGGGATGGCTCGCAAGATCGCCGACATCGCAGGGCGTACCCGTGCGAACCGGGTCAGTCCCGACGAACTCGGTGGCGGCACCTTCACCTTGACCAACACCGGAAGTCGCGGCGCACTGTTCGACACGCCGATCATCAACCAGCCGCAGGTCGCCATCCTCGGCACCGGCGCGGTGGTCCGTCGACCGGTGGTCGTTGACGACCCGGAGTTGGGCGAGTTCGTGGCGATCCGCTCGATGGTCTACCTGGCCCTGACCTACGACCACCGGCTGGTCGACGGTGCTGACGCGGCCCGGTTCCTGACCACGGTCAAGGAGCGCCTGGAAACCGGCGCGTTCGAAGGTGACCTGGGGCTGGCGTAACGTCCCCGGGCCGGGTCGCGGGCTCCCTTCTGACAGGGACGCCCGGGCCCGGGCGGTCGGGCGACGGCCGCAGTCTCGCGCCGGTCGGATGTTGCTCTTCTGACTGGCGCGACCCGCCGCGAACCAGGAGGATTCCCACATGCGGATCGTGGTCAGCGGCGCCTCCGGACTGATCGGTTCGACGCTGGTCCCCGCACTACAGGCCGACGGCCACTCGGTGCTGCGCCTGGTGCGCCGCGAACCGCGTGCGGACGACGAGGCGGGTTGGGATCCGTCGGCCCACCGACTGGATCCGTCCACGCTGGCCGGCGCCGACGCGGTGGTCCACCTGTCCGGTGCCGGTGTCGGCGACCGGCGATGGTCCAACACCTACAAGCAGACCCTCGAACGCAGCAGGGTGGACAGTACGGCCACGCTCAGCGAGGGGATCGCGGCCGCCGAGCCGCGCCCCCGCGTACTGCTCTCCTCCTCCGCGGTGGGATGGTACGGCGACACCGGCGACCGGGTGGTCGACGAGGGTGCCCTGCCAGGCGTCGGATTCATGGCCTCGCTGTGCCACGCATGGGAGGCCGCGACCGGGCCCGCCGAGCGGGCCGGCGTCCGGGTTGTGCACCTGCGCTCGGGCCTGGTGTTGGCCCGTGAGGGCGGCCTGTTGGGCCGGTTGGTACCGCTGTACCGGTGTGGGCTGGGCGGCAGGCTCGGCTCGGGACGACAGTTCTGGCCGTGGATCTCGATGACCGACGAGGTGCGTGCGATCCAGTTCCTGCTGGTGAACGAGGCGATCACCGGCCCGGTCAACCTGGCCGGGCCGCAGCCGGCGACCAACGCCGAGTTCACCCACGCCCTGGCCCGGGTGCTACACCGCCCCGCGTTGGTTCCGGTGCCGGCATTCACGCTGCGTGCCGTACTCGGCGGCTTCGCCGACGAGGGTGTGCTGGTCGGCCAGCGGGTGGTGCCCCGGGTGCTCGAGCAGGCCGGATTCACCTTCACCCACCCCACCGTCGAGGACGCCCTGCGGTACGCCACCGGCCGGGCCGGCTGACCGCGAGGACTGCGGTGCCCTGCTCGTCGGGATGCTGCCAGGATCTCCGGTATGACCGCAGACTCGCCAACGATCCTCGCCACCTCCATCGGCTTCGACAGTCGGGGCCGCAACCCGATGGACTGGAATCCGGGCCCGATCTTCGACTACGCCTTCGGGTTGGCCGGCAGGCCCGAGCGGCCCCGGCTGTGTTTCCTCGGAACGGCCACCGGGGACGCGCAGACCTACATCGGCGGCTTCTACGGTGCCTTCGCCGGCAGTGACGTACGGACCTCGCACCTGGCCCTGTTCGCGATGCCCAACGTGGCCGACATCCGGGAACACCTGTTGAACCAGGACGTGGTCTGGGTCGGTGGTGGCAGCGTGGCGAACCTGCTGGCCGTGTGGCGGGCACATGGGCTGGCCGAGATCCTGCGGGAGTGCTGGCAGGCCGGGGTGGTGCTCGGTGG
Organism: Mycobacteriales bacterium; assembly: GCA_036565825.1. Lineage (GTDB taxonomy): Bacteria > Actinomycetota > Actinomycetes > Mycobacteriales > DASULA01 > DASULA01. Next base: position 1,699 of record DATCXL010000267.1, on the reverse strand, counting down.
AGTGTCCGCCGGGTCGTTGTGTTGGCATGTCGGTGGAACGACCGACTCGTTCGGTCCGGACCTTCGGGCGATGACCAACGGGCTGGCACTGCTGCCCCACTCCAACGGAGTGCACTACGACGCCGAGGAACAACGCCGGCCGCTGTACCACCGCCTGGTCGCCGACGGAACACTGCCGGCCGGCTACGCCACCGACAACGGTGTCGGCCTGCTCTACCGGGGCACCGAACTGGTCGAGGCCGTGGCCGACCGCGCCGACGCCCACGCGTACCACGTGCGGCGCGGGTCGGACGGCACCGCAACCGAGAGTCGGATCGAGCCCCGCCGACTGCGCTGACGCCGAACCCTGGTCAGGGTGGTGTGATGGCGACCCGGTCGTTCCACCCGGAGTAGTCAACTTCGGTGACTCCGCCTGGCCGTGGCTGTGCACTGTGGATCCGTACCGGCAGTACACCCGTGCCCAGATCGGCGTCCGACTCGGCGGGCAGGTAGACGACTGATCCGTCGGCGGAGGTGACCCGCCAGACCTGCTCGCCGGCGATCCCCAGCCGCTCCGGTTGGTCGGCGGTGCGCGCACCGGCCGGGTCGGGCAGTGGGGTGACCATCACCCGCCAGTCGGTCAACGCGGCCAGGTCGATGGCCGGCACGCCGTCAGCAGCCGGGACCGTGCAGGTGCGAACCCAGGCCGCAACGCCGTGCCCGGGAAGGCCACGGACCCAGCAGGCGTCCCCCACCCGACGAATGTCGTAGGTCGCCAGCGCGGAGGGCATCACGGTCCCCTCGGCGCGCCGGTCCGAGGTCAACCGTAGGTCCACGCTGACCTCGGTACCGGCCAGGGAGCGGACAGCGACATCGACCGAGTGCGCCCGGGCCAGGGCACCCTTGGTGGCGGTGAGCAGGCGCGCACCGTCGGGCGTGGGACTGGTGGCAGACGGGGTCGGTCGTGGGTCGCCCGTGCCATCGGATGGCCCACCCGGCTCTGACTGCCCCGGACCGGGCCCACCGCCCGCCTGCGGGTCGGTGACCCCCGGCGCGTTCCCCAGACCGCCGAGCGCACCGTGTTGGGCGCAGCCGTGCGCGACCAGCACGAGGCCCAGCACCCCCGCCCCGGCCAGCCATCTGCGGCGGTGCCGCCACACACCCGCCGGCCGCAGCCACCCGGGTATCCGTAACGGACGCTCGCCGACCTGTTCCCGGACCCGGGCACCGGCCTGTCCCAGGGTGCTCACCCCGGCCAGGTGCTCCAGTCGGTACACCTGCGCCCCGGCCACGGTCAGCACGCCGAGCAGCGGCAACAGGACCAGTGGGCCCGGCCAGGTCAGGTCGAGTTGCTGCCGGTCGGCCGAGTCGAACAGGGCACGTGCGGTCAGTAGGGTGCCCAGGCTGGCGGCCAACGGCGCGAGCAGGTCGAGCAGCACCCGGCCCCGGCGGGCCAACCGGGCCAGCATGACGACGCCGGCGGTCAGGGCCAGCAGCACACCCCACCGGGAGACCTGCCATCCGCTGAGTGCGACGTGCTCGCAGGCGGCCCGAAGCGAGGCGGAGTCGGCCTGCCCGATGTCGTGTACGCACCGGTCCACCCCGATCCGGTACCAGGGCAGGCCAGCGGCCAGGTACACCGCCACCGCCGTGCCGACGCCGACCAGCCGCCACCCCGTCGGCGGCAGATTCAGCCAGGTCGGCCACCGGCGGCCCGCGC
>DATCXL010000236.1:0-2828 GCA_036565825.1 Mycobacteriales bacterium | reverse complement strand
CGCCGCCGTGGACGCCCTGGAGGCGGTCCCCGCCCGGTTCGTGCTGGCCTACGGCAACATCCACGCCGGCCCCTGGGAGTGGTCGGCCACGCCGGAGTTCCGTGACTTCGTCACCCGTCGGATCACCGGCAGCGACATGCTCGGTTTCCAGATGGCCCTCGACGTCACCGGTGACCCGTCGTTCCCCGAGCGCGCCGCGTTCGAGGTGGCCCGCGACCTGGGCGTCGCCGTCACCACCCACGCCGGAGTCTGGGGCGCCACCAACGACGACGGCATCCGGCTGATGCACGACAACGGGTTCATGACGCCCGAGACGGTCTACGTGCACGCTGCCACACTCAACGCCGACTCCTACCAGCGGATCGCGGCCACCGGTGGATCGGTGTCGATCTCCACCGAGAGCGAACAGAGCTGTGGCCAGGGCTACCCGCCAAGCTGGATCCTGCGGTCCCACGACATCGGTGTCTCGCTGTCCATGGACACCAGCGTGTGGTGGAGCGGTGACCTGTTCTCGGCGATGCGCTCGACCCTGGGCGCCGACCGCGCGCGTGAGCACCTGGAGGCACACGCCCAGGGTGAGACGGTCACCAACTGCCACCTGCGGGCCGACCAGGTCGTGCAGTGGGCCACCCGCGGCGGCGCCAGGGCGCTCGGCCTGGACAGCAGCATCGGCAGCCTGGAGGTCGGCAAGAAGGCCGACGTCGTGCTGATCAAGAACGACAACTCGCCGGTGATGTTCCCGGTACTCAACCCGTACGGGCATGTCGCCTTCCAGGCCCAGCGCGGCGACGTGCACACCGTCGTGATCAACGGCCGGGTGGTCAAACACGACCACCGGCTGGTCGGCATCGACCTGGCCGCGGTCCGGGCGAAGGTCGAGTCGACGGTCGAGTACCTGCGCGGCGAACTCGGTGAGGAGGCGTGGGCACAGGGCATGAACCCGGAGATCCCCGAGACCAAGATCCTGGACAACCCCTACACCTACACCGAGTACCGCAGCGCCGCCACGCACAGCACCCAGGGCACAGACAACAGCTAGTTCTCGACAGGCGCGGCCTTCGGGCCGCGCCTTCTCAGCCGGTGACCGTGAGACAGAAGCGCCATGCCCGGGCGCTCGGTTCGCCCTGCCCCGCCGCGGGCCACACAAGGAGACACCCTCGATGTCAGACAACCCAGAGAAGTCAGATGAGCCAGCCAGGCGGGTGCCTGTTCTGATCGTGGGAGGCAGCCTGGTCGGGCTGTCCACCTCACTGCTGCTCTCCTCACATGGCGTGCAGAACATGCTCGTCGAACGGCACCGTGGCACCGCGATCCACCCCCGTGCCGCGTCGTTCCACCAGCGCACCATGGAGATCTTCCGCAGTGTCGGCCTGCAGGAGGCGGTGGAGGCCGCCGCCGAACGGGAGTTCGTGCAGAACGGCGCGATCATCGCGGTGGAGAGCCTGAGCGGCAAGGAACTGAAGTACTTCTACCGCTCGTTCAACACCGGAGTCGAGGATCTGAGCCCGACCTCGCGGCTGTTCATCACCCAGATCGGCCTGGAGCCGCTGCTGCGTGACCGCGCCCAGGAACTCGGTGCCGAACATCACTACGCCACCGAACTGGTCAGCTTCGCCCAGGACGACGACGGCATCGTGTCGGTGATCCGCCCCCGCGACGGCGGCCCGGAACAGACCGTACGCTCGGACTACCTGGTAGCCGCCGACGGCGCACACAGCCTCATCCGCGAGAAACTGGGCATCGAGATGCTCGGGCGTGGCAGCTTCGCCGACTGCGTCACGATCTACTTCAAGGCAGACGTCCGGGAGATGATCGGCGACCGCAACCTGAGCGTCGTCTACGTCAACCATCCCGACATGCTGGCGTTCTTCAGGTTCTCCATCACCGCCGACTCCGGGTTCCTCGCGGTGTTCTCCATCAACGAGGACGGCACCTGGAACACCAACGTCGGGCGCGACATGGACCCCGCCCGGTGCGCCGACTACGTGCGCACGGCGCTGGGCGCCGCGCCGGACCTGCCGGTAGAGATCGACAGCGTGCAGCGGTGGAGTGCCTCGGCGGCCTGTGCGGAGACGTTCCAGAACGGACGGATCTTCCTGGCCGGCGACTCGGCGCACGTCATGCCGCCGACCGGCGGGTTCGGCGGGAACACCGGCGTCGCCGACGCGTACAACCTGGCCTGGAAGCTCGCCGCGGTGCTCAACGGCACGGCTGGCCCCGGACTGCTCGCCACCTACACCCCCGAACGTCGACCGGCCAGTCACCTGACCGTCGAGCAGGCCTACACCCGTTACGTACTGCGGGTGGATGACTCTCTGCCCAAGGACAACCTGGCCGCACCGTTGGACGACCCGTCCATCGAACTCGGTTCCATCTACCGTTCGCCGGCGGTCCTGGGGGCGGCCGAGCTGACCGCCCAGGACGAGCCGCTGGACAACCCGCGCACCCCCACCGGCGCGCTCGGTGTGCGCGCGCCGCACCTGCCGCTGGAACGGGACGGCGAGCCGATCTCAACCCACGACGTGGTCGGCACCGGTTTCGCGCTGCTCGCCGGATCGGACGGCCAGCCCTGGTGCGAGGCGGCTGCCAAGGCCGCCGCGTCCCTGGGGGTCCCGTTGGAGGCCCACCGTGTCGGCGCGGGCGGTCGACTCGGCGACCAGGGTGGTGCGTTCGAGTCGGCGTTCGGTATCGGTGCCGGCGGGGCGGTCATCGTGCGGCCCGACGCCGTGCTGGCCTGGCACTCGGTCGGTCCGGTGGACGATCCGGTGGCGACCCTGACCGACGCGCTGACCCGACTGCTCTTCCGGTAGGGGCGGCCGACCGGCACC
>DATCXL010000216.1:0-3733 GCA_036565825.1 Mycobacteriales bacterium | reverse complement strand
GGGCTTGCGGTTGTTGTGGGTGAGCGCCACCACCGGTTCCAGCTCACCGCGCTCGTTGACCACCCGTACACCGAGGGCCCGGACGTCGGTCACCCTGGATGTACACGTCACCGGCTGCCCACACCGGGCGAACAGTTCAGTGATCGTCTCCAGTCCGCGATCGGTCCATACCCAGGTGTCGGCAGTGAGGCACTTTCCGCTCGACTCGGGTCCGTATATCTCCACCACACGACCGCGGGGTAGGCCACCCACGCCCAGCGCGACGTCCAGGGCGATCGAACCGGTGGGGATCACCTGGATCGGCGGCCTGTTCTCGTCGCCCAGGCGCATGACCGAGCCCTTGCCGAACTGCTTGTCGATCTGGGCGAGGGCCACGTCCAGGGCCTTGTCACGATCGAATGCTGCCATGGGTCCACCTCGTGGATCGGATGTCTGTGTCGTCGGCGTCGACGCTAGGTGGAGCCTCCGACAATGTCGCCAGGGTCCGTCGCGGTTGTGGACAACGCCAGACGCCTGTGGAAAAGATTAGCCGAACAGATGTTCGAACATCCCGGTGACACACCGTCGGCGGCCCACCGGGATCGGCCGGGTGACCGGTCAACGCCGGTTGGCCGGGATCTCGAACGCCTCACACACGGCACGCCAGACGTCCTTGGCCGGTACCCCCGCGTCCAACGCCTGCACGACCGTGCGCTCGCCCAGGTCGGCGAGCACCAGATCGTGCGCGATCGACTCGGCGTAACCCTCGCCGAACCACTCTCGCATCCGTGACCAGAAGTCAGACAGTCGCACCCGGCCGAGCCTACGTCCGCCCGTCGGAGGCAGCCGGACCGGTCCGGTCCCAGCCGTACCCGAGCGCCGCGCCGGCCCAGGTGAGACATTGACCCGGTGACCTGGAGCCTCTTGTACCAGCTTGGCAGCATCGCGTGCCTGACCGCACTGTTGGTGCTCCTGGTACGGCAGTACTGGCGCCGGCGCTGACCACCAGCGCGGACCGCACCGGCACCGCCCACGCAGGCGTCAGGTCTCACCCGTCGAGAGGGTTGAACCGGACGCACCCGGTCAGGACGTCTCGCCGGTCGCCACCCCCTGCGCCATCCCCGGCGTCATCGGTGTCGGGTCGCCTGGCAGTGGCCACGACGGGCCGGACCGCAGCATGACCACCGCCAGCATCGCCATCGGCAACACCACCAGGGCGGCCAGCAGATTCAGCGTCGGATAACCGGGACCGGCGACCACCGGACCGGCGGCCAGCCCACCCAGTCCGGCAACCAGGCCCATCAGCAGGTCGGTGCTGCCCTGCACACCCGGCCTGGCCGCCGCCGACACCGACTCGGTGAGCAGCGTGGAACCGGCGACCAGCCCACACGACCAGCCGACACCCAACAGGAACAGCCCCACGCCCAACTGCGCCGACCCGTGCTCCGGCGCGGTGCCGGCCACCCCGGTGGCAGCGAGCAGGACCATGGCACCGGCCAACACTACCCATACCCGCCCGAACCGGTCGGCGCACCAGCCCACCACCGGGGAGAACGCGTACATGCCCAGGATGTGCACGCCGATGACCAGCCCGATCACCCGCAGGGTGGCCTCGTGTTCACCCATGTGGACCGGAGTCATCACCATCACGCCGACCATCACGGTGTGCGACACCACCACCGCGACCAGCCCGAGCAGGCCGGTGCGTGACGCGGTCACCAGGCGCAGCGCCGCGCCCAGCCCGAGTCGGCGGGGCAACCCGGCATTGACCGCGCCTCCCCACCGGGCGGAGCGCGCGGTCAACAGCGGGTCGGGTCGCAACGCCAGCCACAGAGTGCCGGCCGCCAGCCCGTAGGCGACAACGGAGAACAGGAACGAGCCGGCCAACTGCCGCAGTCCGATGGCGTCGGCCACCCGGGCACCCGGGTCGGCCAGGTTCGGACCGATCACCGCCCCGATGGTCGTCGCCCACATCACCACCGACAGCGCCCGGCCGCGGCGCGTCGGGGCGGCCAGGTCGGTGGCCGCGTAGCGAGCCTGTTGGTTGGAGGTGCTGCCACCGCCGAACAGCGACATGCCCAACAACAACAGCCACAGTGCGTGTGTCTGGGCGGCGACCAGCACGCACACCGCGCCGGCCACGCCCAGCCCGTACCCGGTGGCCAGGCCAGGCCGCCGGCCGTGCCGCGACATCATCCGGGCCAAGGGAAGCGCGAACAACGCCGCACCGATGGTCGTGCACGCCTGGGCCACTCCGGCGGCGGTCGCCGAACCCTGCAGTTGGGCGGCGAGCAGTCCGCCGACCGCGATCCCGCTGGCCACGCCGACTCCGCCCAGCACCTGGCTGGCGACCAGTACCCGAAGCGTCCGGCGTTGTACCGACCACACCTCCGCCACGGTCACAACCCGAGACTCCGCCCCACGATCTCCTTCATGATCTCGTTGGTGCCGCCGTAGATCGACTGCACGCGACCGTCCAGGTACGCCCGGGATATCGGGTACTCGCTCATGTACCCGTATCCACCGTGCAGTTGCAGGCAGGCATCGGCGACCCGGTTCTGCAGGTCGGTGGTCCACCACTTGGCCATCGCCGCATCGGTCGCGGTGAGCCGCCCGGCGTTGTACTCGGCCACGCAGTGGTTCACGAAGGTGCGCGCGACCGTGGTGCGGGTGGCCAGTTCGGCCAGCACGAACCGGCTGTGCTGGAAGGACCCGACGGGTCGGCCGAACGCGGTACGGCTCCGGACGTGGTCCAGGGTCATCTCCAGCATCCACTCGCAGGCCGCGACGGCCACCACAGCGATGGACAACCGTTCCCGGGGCAGCCCCTCCATCAGGTGCACGAAGCCACGGTTGGGTTCACCAAGCAGGTTCTCGGCCGGGACCCGCACGTCGTCGAAGAACAGTTCGGCGGTGTCCTGGGCCTTCATCCCGATCTTGTCGAGGTTGCGTCCACGTTCGAAGCCGGCCATGCCACGTTCCACCACGAGCAGGCTCAGCGCACGCGCGCCCTCGGCGTCCGGGTCGGTCCGGGCCACCACGATCACCAGGTCGGACAGGATGCCGTTGGTGATGAATGTCTTGGACCCGCTGAGCAGGTAGTCGGTGCCGTCCCGGCGAGTGTGGGTCCGCACTCCCTGCAGGTCGCTTCCGGCGCCCGGCTCGGTCATCGCGATCGCGGTGATGGTCTGACCGGAACAGAACCCGGGCAACCAGCGCCGTTTCTGCTCGTCGGTGCCGAGCCCGAGCAGGTAGGGCGCGATGATGTCGTTGTGCAGGCCGAATCCCAGGCCGCTGGCGCCGGCGCGGACGACCTCCTCGTCCAGCACCGCGTTGAACCGGAAGTCGCTGACCCCTCCGCCGCCGTATTCGACCGGAACGTCGGTACCAAGCAGCCCCTGTCGACCGGCTTCAACCCACACGTCCCGATCGACGATGCCCGCCTTCTCCCATTCGCGGTGATGTGGCGAGACGCGTTTGTCGAGGAATGCCCGCACTGTTGCACGGAAGGCTTGATGCTCACTCTGGTAGAGGCTGTGCTGCATACCCGCAGTCTGTCAGCGATGTGGTGTTTCGGGATACGGCGGTGGCCATCCCGCTTCTCCCCGGCCAGGGCCGCCGGGCTGACCCTGCTGGCCCGGATGCCCGAACTGACCAGCATCGGGCTGGCCTGGTCCGGCGTACGGAGGCGGTGGGGGCGGTGGCTGCGGATCGCCGAAAGCCGCACCACCGGCCCCACCCGGGTCGACCGGGC
>DATCXL010000541.1:0-3463 GCA_036565825.1 Mycobacteriales bacterium | reverse complement strand
GGCCCGCGAGTGGCTGGGCCTGGCCGGCATCACCGAGGGTGGGCCGGCCGACCTGGTCGTCTACGACACCGACCCTCGGGTGGACATCTCGACCCTGCGCCGCCCACGCCGGATAGTGCTGCGTGGTCGGATCGTGCGCTGACTCCTGCTGACCAGCCGACTGGTTCCAGGCCCTCGCCGGGGCGGAGCCCCGGCTCCGAGGTTCACGATGCGAGGGCCGGCGCGCTGTGTGCCTTCTGTGGGGTGGAGCTTTGCTCCACCCCAACACTCCCTCAACACTCCGCGGCGCGCAGCGCGACCAGAAGACACCTTGGAATCCACCGTCTAGCCGTGGGCGTGGTGGGTGGAGTGGACCGCGTCGAGGGCGTCGACCAGACCGTGCCCGTAGAACCCGTTGTCCGACGCCGATCCGGTGCAGGTCGCGTCCGGGGCACCATCCTGGTCGATGTCGTAGACGGTCGGGCAGATGATCGGGTCGGCCGCCTGCTGCTCCAGCAGTTCGGTGAGCGCGGCGGGTGAGGCGTGCGGGTGTGCGCTGGCGATCAACGCCAGCACGCCGACCACGTGCGGAGAAGCCATCGAGGTACCCGTCAGGGTGCCCCACCGCCCGCCGGGCAGGGTGGACAGCACGCCGGTGGACTGGCCCGGGCCGGGGCTCTGGAACCGGTCGCCACCAGGCGCGGTCACCGCGACCACCCCGTCGCCGTAACTGGAGTAGCTGGCCTTGACACCGAGCGCCCCGACCGCGGACACGGCCAACACGCCGGGTGCCTCGGTGGGCAGGCTCAGGCACTCGTTGGTGATCGGCCGGGTGAGTGCGGTCGGTTGGTCATCCGGGCTGAAGGTGTCCACGGCCTTGTGCGCCAGATCATCGTTGAAGTTGCCCGCCGCGGCGACGTTGAGTACACCGTTGCGCCGGGCGAACGCGATGGCGCGGCGCACCGCGACCGAGATCGCCGCCTGGTCGGGGTCGTCCGGGCAGTTGTACAGCCACGGGTCGACGAAGTAACTGTTGTTGGTCACGGTGAAGTGGTGATGAGCGGCCCAGACGAAACCGCACACCGCGGACTCGCCGTAGATGAACCCGTTGTCGTCGACGACCTTGACCGCGGCCAGTCGCACGCCGGGCGCCACGCCCACGATGCCCACGCCGTTGCGGGCCGCGGCGATGGTGCCGGCGACGTGTGTGCCGTGGCCGCTGGTCGTCGGTGCCCACGAGGCCGGGCTGGTATCCACCCGGCCGCCGTCGACGCAGGATGCCGACAGCGACGGATCAACCGCGTCGGCGAGGTCAGGATGGGCCGCGTCGATGCCCGAGTCGAGGACCCCAACCACGACCTGGCGGCTACCAAGAGCGACAGAATGTGCCTGGTCAGCCCGGATCTGCCGCATGTCCCACTGCAGGGGTTCCAACGGGTCCTGGCCCGCGGATACCGACGTCGGGGCCGCGGACGGGGCCACCACGGTCGGGTCGTCGGCGTTCATGGTGATCGCGGTGGTCCTGCTGGCGCCGACCATCTCGACGGCGTGACCGGCGCGCAGGCGAGCCGCGAAGCCGGGGTGGGTGGAGCGCGCCACCAGCACACCGATCTCGGGGTAGCTGACCCAGACCGCACCACCGGACCGCACCACCGCGTCCTCGGCCTGCCGCACCTGATGACCGCTCGGCGCGGTGATCACGAGGTAGCTGAGAAGAGGGCCGTCGACCGTCGGTTCAGCCGGCTGGGCGGCCGCGCTCCCGCCAGGGAGCAGCACGCCCGCGGCGAGTGTTGCGCCCACTGTGGCGGAGACCAGGTACCGTCTTGTTCGCACCAAAGACAGCCTCATCAGTTTCCCCCTTATTCGGATAATTAGAAACAATGAGACTCGACCGGAAATAACCCGTCAATAGTGCATCCGACTGACGCTGAAAATCACAGTCCGTCACCGGCAGAATGTCCAACCAGGCGACAACCCACCGATGACCCTCCGACCGAAACCGTTGCTGATCAGTGCGCTTTGGTGAGCACACGATTGGCAGTCCCGCCTTGCGGTGGGACGGTCCCCGTCCTATGCGCCGAGGCGCTGCGGGGTGGACGTTTCACGGCCACCTGCCAGGCCGGGCCTGGTCTTACGGTCGGCTCCACGTCCGTTCCAGCCCGGGGGCTGCGGGTGTCCGGCCACTCCGGTACCCGACTCGCTCAGTTCGGTGGCGAGTGTGGCGAGTGTGGCGAGGTTTCTGGCGGCGTTGAGGTCCCGATCGCAGACCAGGCCGCAGGTGTTGCAGGTGAAGACCCGGACACGCAGCGGCAGTTTGGTTTTCACCGCGCCGCAGTCCGAGCAGGTCTTGGAGGATGCGAACCACCGGTCGGCGACGTGCAGGGTGCCGCCGCGCCATGCGGTCTTGTAGTCGAGTTGGCGGCGTAGGGTGCCCCACCCGGCGTCGGCGATGTGCCGGGCCATGCGCCGGTTGGCCAGCATGCCGGTCACGTTGAGGTCTTCGACCACGAGCGTGCCGGCGTGGCGGGTGAGTGCGGTGGTGAGTTTGTGCAGTCCGTCGGTGCGCAGGTTGGTCACGCGGTGGTGGACGTGGTTGCGTGCCCGGTTGGCCTTGTGCCACCGGTTCGACGGCCGTTGGCTGGTGCGCCTGTCGGGTCCGCGTCGGCGGGACACACGCCGGTTGGCACGCCGGAGCGCGCGCTGGGCGGTGTCCAGGTGACGCGGGTTCGCCACGAACCCGTGTTCGTCGGTGACGCCGGACACGGGCCGGGACAGCACGGCCAGGTGCGAGATACCCAGGTCGACCCCGATCACCACGCCCGGCCGGGCAGGAGCCGGGTCGTCCCGGCGGATCTCGGCCTGCAACGCCACGAACCAGCGGCCGGCCCGGTGCGACACCGTGGCCGACAGGACGCGGGCAGTCCCGGCCTCGATACGCCGGGCGAGTTTGCGGGTCGACTCGTGTGTCCTGATCGCACCCAGGCGGGGCAGGGTGACGTGGTGCCGGTCGGCCTCGACGCGGATCGTGCCGGTGGTGAACCGGCACGACAACACCGTCGCGTGCTTGCGCTTGCGGCGCGGCCTGCCCATCCGAGCACCGGCACGAGCACCGTCGCGGCTGGCCTTGTAGTTGTCGAACGCGGCGGCGGCGTTGGCCAGCCCGGTGTTGTACGCCTCCTTGGAGTTCTCACTCCACCACGGCGCGAGATCACCCTTGACCTGGTTCCACACCTTCCGCAACACCGGCAGCGACCAACCCCGCCACTGGGTCAACTCCGCCTCGGGTACCCCGTAGGACACCTCCGCCGCCCGCTGGTCCCACCCGGCCCGCACCCACGACACCGCCCAGTTGTAGGCGAACCTAGCCGCGCCACAGTGCGACACCAGGGCACGCCGCTGGCGGGGCGTGGGGTCCACGGCGAACCGGTACGCCTGCACGGTGAAACCCGGCAGGGGCGTGTACCTGCTCACTCTGCCTGCGCCG
>DATCXL010000180.1:0-7029 GCA_036565825.1 Mycobacteriales bacterium | reverse complement strand
CGAGTAGGAACGCCGCGCGGTAGCGGACCTCGGCCTCGGCATCGTTGAGGTGGTCGGCGAGGAAGGGCAGGATCAGGCAGGTGACGGTCCGCCACTCGCCGAGCACCCGCCCGGCCTGCTCCATGGTCGCGACGCGCTGGTCGGTGCCGTGGCCGCGGCCGGTCCCGATGGTGTACGCCACCGCGGCGACCGGATCCGGGTGCAGGAGCGCGCCGGTGCTGTGCACGATTGTGGCCCGGGTGCCGCCGATCCACGCGGACTCCTGCCAACGCGTGGCATCGTTGTGCAGGACGGCCCGCACCAGCATGTCGACGTGCGGCACTGCGACGCCGGGGTCGGACTCGGCCAGCGCGTGCACCGCGGCCAGGCGGATCTGGAGATCGTCGTGCGCCAGCAGCCGTTCGAGCTCGGCCTTCAGCGGTTCGTTCTCCCGTTGCCGGGCGCGCACCGCGCCGAACGCCAGCACGAGATCCCAGCGCGTCACCCGGTCGGTCTCCACCTGCCACCGCTTCTGGAGCGCCTGCACAGCGTCGGGGTGCCGGATACCGTCTGCGACGAGGAGGGTGGCCTCCCGGCGTATCCGTGTATCTGGATCTTCCAGAAGCGCGAGCAGCCGCGGCCTCGCGGCGTCCAACACAGACTGCCACCCGACGTCCAAGAAGCGGGCCTGGACGGTGGTGGCCTCGCGCACGAGCCGGCCGATCAGGTCCACCACCTCGTGCCGGTGGTGCACGGCCTGCCCGGAGGCCAGATCGAGCAGAAATGGCAGTGCGGCCGAGGCGGCCGAACAGATCCAGCCGCCCTGGTGGTAGAGGTGGTTGTCGAGTTCGTACAGGGCGTCGGCGGCCAGGCCGGCATCCTTGTCCGCGCACGCGCGTAGCAGCCCCGGGATGTCCGCAGCGTTGCCGTAGTTGTGCTCCAGTTCCGACCAGTTGATTTTGTCTATGGCGTCCTGCATGAGCGAAGACTGTAGGCGATGGATATCTGCGGCGTTCTGTCAGGAGTAGCCCGTTTCGAAGATCCTGCTTGGATCACGGCCCCGCTGGGTGCGCGACGACCAGATCGTCCGTGGTGGGTCATGACCTGTCGATAGCAAGCACCCGATCGGCGATGCCGGCAAGTTGAGCCGAGTGCGTGACGTAGACCATCGAAAGTGCCGGGCTGGATCGTCTGACATCCCTCAGGACGCGGAGTGCTTCGGATTCAGCGAGGGCTGAGAGGGGCTCGTCGAGGAACGCTATCTCGGGGTTATGGCTGAGTGCATGGTGGAGGGCCAGCATCTGACGTTCGCCGAGCGACAGACCGGTTCGCTGCTCGCTGGCCACGCGCGACAGGCGATGGACCCGCCGGTCCAGCAGGGGCGAGTGTGACGTTCCCCCGTCGACCGGCGTCAGGAGTGGAGACTGCGGCAGATAGGCGCAGCCCCTACGGAGGGCCAGCTGGTCCAACTCCGTGACAGGCGCCCCGAGTAGGACGATGGTGCCCGAAACCGGAGGTGCGAGCCCGGTCAACGCTCGCAGGAGCGTCGACTTCCCTGTTCCGCTCCGACCGACGACGGCCAGCCACTCTCCGGTGTGGAGACGAATCGGCGGTAGTAGCCGGGCGTGCCCACCTCCGCAACGGTCGCGGGAGTCACCTGACCAGGCTGTACCCGTGTTCCACGGAATCCCCAGCGACACCCCACGAGCGAATATGACAGGTTCGTCGGGAGCACGTGCTGGTCCGGGCAACGGGCGCCCATCGTCATCCGGACCGACATCCGCTGTGATACCGAGTAGCGAGTTGAGCCGATCGCAGGCCACCCGCGCGGACACGAGGTCGTCGTAGGACTGGGCGAGCGACTGGATCGGGCTGGCGACGAGTCCCAGCATCGTGAGGAAGAAGACCACCGTCGGAATGCTCTGAGCCGGTGGAGCCCCGGATGACAGGGTGAGCGCGAGCAGGCCCAGCAGCGACACGTTTCCGGCGAGCTGGATCGATGGGAAGTAGCCGGCGGTCAACTTCTGCGCCCTCAGCCATGCGGTGTGTAACTCATTGCTTGCTTCGGCAGCTCGCGTGGTGAACCAACGAGCGGAGCGGTGGGCGGTGATGTCCCGATGTCCTCGGACCGTGTCGGTGACGATCGTGACCATTCTGGCCCCTGCTGTCCTGGCCACCGAGTACAGGATCTCCGACCGTCGCCGGAAGTGCAGAGTGAAGGCTGTCAGCAGGGTGAATGCGGCCCCGACCGGCAGGACGAGTCGCCAGTCCGCCACGAGCATACTGACGAATGCCAGGACAACGATCAGGGCGTTCACGCCGATGGTGGGGAGAGTCTGGGCCGACAACTTCGATATTGCTTCCGTGTCCTGTGTGGCGGCAGTGAGGAATGCCCCTGTTGTCGTCGTCTCGACTCTGCGGAGCGGTGCGGTGTGGACACGGCGGACGAGGGCCAGTTTGAGGAGACGGTCGATTCGCTCCTCCAAGCGTACTCCTGAGGTCGTCCTGATCACTCGAGCCAGGACCAGAACCACCAACACGACCAGCACCGCGGCGAGCTGGGAAACGAAACGCACAGACAGGCCAGATCCAAGGGCTTCCTCAAGCGCCGCCCTGAGTATCCACGGGATCGCTGTCACGGCGAGTATCTCGACTGCCGCCAGGAACAGAATCCCAAGGAACGATCTGCGAAAGCGCTGTGTCGCAATACTGACAGGCGTGATACTGCCGCGGTCGTTCGTGGCCTGGATTGACCTGTCCTGGATGTATCCGAACCTTGGGAAGTTGTCGGGGAGGTAACGTTCACCCCACCTGGTCAGTTGGCGGCTGTCCGCCTCTCCGACGGTCCGCAGGTGTTCTACCAACGTCTTGGGGGCGGCCTCCGTCTGTTCCGTGACAAGATGGTGCTCCTGATCCTGGGCGGGGGCTTGTTTCCTGTTGGATTCGGGCGCCCGTGTTGATTCTGACGACGGACTGGCGTGGATGATCCCGCACTGCTCCAGGGTCAGCACCCGATCGAAGGCGTGAGGGTCGACGACCTTGGTGTCGAGCCACACGACCGTGGCATCCGGCAGTGCCTTCAGGAGTGTCGCATGCACCTCATCAGCCTGCGTCGGGTCGAGTCCTGCCAGCGGGGCGTCGAGCACGACGAGCCGAGGGTCGCCGACGATCGTGCGGGCGAGTGACAGGCGGGTCCGCTCACCTCCGGACAGTCCGACAGAGTGCTCGTCGAGCACGCTGTCCAGTGTCAGCTCGCGTTTTCTGAGGAACGATGTACATCCAGCCGCCTCCAAGGCTCTTGCGATCTCCGTGTCGGAGATGTCGCTGTGCCCGAGAGTGACGTTCTGTCGCAGTGTCCCGCCGAAGTACCAACGGTCGTGCGAGAGGAGGCGTATCCCGGTGAACCTCGATACCGGCTCCCAACACTGCCCTCGGTCCGACGCGCTGCACCGATAGCGGCTTCCGTTCGGCACACCCGTCAGAGCCGCGGCAAGTCGGCTCTTACCGACACCCGTTGCTCCGACGATGACGACCTTCTCGCCGGGCCGAACATGGAGACCGAGGCTGGCCGTCTCTTCCTGCCCGTCCATCCCCTCCGTCTCGACCCGGACGTGCAGCGCTCCGCGTGGCCGGATGACCTCGGCTCGGTCTTCGGATTCCTGTTCTGTCGTCACGGAGTCGACGAGCCGGAAGCTCCGTTCCACGCTCACCCGGGCGACCTGTAGCCTTCTGACCCCCGCGGTCAACCCCTGCGCCGGAGAGAGGAACAGCGCGGCCAGACCAGCGAACCCCACGAGTTTTCCCGCACCGAGCTGACCTCTCAAGGTGAGGATCGCTCCCACAGCCAACACGACCGCCTGAAGCGCCAACGGAGACGTCGATATCAGCGGAACGAAGCGGCTCTCCACCCGGGCCAGGTACTGACGGGCGTCCGCATGCTCAACCAGGCGGCTCCACAGTTTGTGCTGTCGGTCCGAGGCGAGCCGTTGCGCTTTGATCTGTTCGAGATCGGAAAGTGCGTCCACGAGGCCGTGGGCGACCGAGTCACGACGCTGACGCAGCAGCCAGGTAACGGGGTAGGTCTGCCTGGCGGAACGCCCAACGGTATACAGAACGAGTGCCAGGAGGGGCAGCACCAGCGACGCGAGGAGGGCCGACAGAACGAACATGGACGCCGGTATGAAGACCATCATGGAGCCATGCACGAGCAGGTTCGGGATCACGGCCAGTGAGGCGCCGACCTCCTCCGCGTCCTGAGAGACCCGCATACTGAAGCCACCCGGGTCGGGCGGAGCGGACCGGCTCAGGGCCGCGCGCACCATGTCCACCCGGATACGGTGTGTTCCCAGGAACGCCAACTTGACCGTGAAATAAGCGCGAATCGCACTCACGACGTACAGTCCGACAATGGCGAGCGCGAGTATGTACAGTCCCGAAACCGCGGCCGCACGACGTCCGCCTACAACGTCGTCGAGGATACCCGCGCTGAGCCACGGGATCCCCACCGCCACGGCACTGCCGAGAAGCGGCGTTGTATAGACGACGAGAGCCATCCACCGCGACCTCACGCTCAGCCTGACCAGCCTCAGGAACATCTCCACCTTCCGAGTGCGGCAGTCACTGGTCGTCGGAGCGGATGGTCTGCCCTGTTGTCAGGGCGTCGTGAGTCCTTGATTCGCTGATCTGACTCTCTCCGGTTCGCGGCGGTGTAGCCAAGCACGCCCGGTGTCGGTCAGTAGCCGAAGGCCAGACCCGCGTAGTTCTCGGCGAGTTCGGTGGCGGCGGCCTCGGAGGCGATGGTGCGTCCCAGTTGGGACAGTTGCAGTTGTGCGTCGAAGTCGTCGCCGTGCCGGTGCAGCATGCTGGTCATCCACCACGAGAAGTGCGTGCATCGCCAGACCCGGCGCAACGCGGTGTCGGAGTAGGCATCGACGAGTTCTTCCGAACCGTCGGTGAGCCAGGTCGTGAGCGCCCGCGAGAGCAGGGCGACGTCGGCGACAGCGAGGTTGAGTCCTTTGGCGCCGGTCGGCGGGACGATGTGCGCGGCGTCGCCGGCGAGGAAGAGCCTGCCGTGCCTCATCGGTGTCATGACGAAGCTGCGCATCGGCACGACACTCTTCTCGGTGATCGGTCCGGTGTTCAGTCGCCACTCCGCCAACCCCGCCCCCAGGCGGGTGGCCAGCGCCTCCCAGATCCGGTCGTCGCTCCACGAGGCGAGGTCCTCGTCGGGCCGGACCTGCAGGTAGAACCGGCTGACGTGAGCCGACCTCATGCTGTGCAACGCGAATCCGTCCGGGTGCCAGGCGTAGATCAGTTCGTCGGTGGAGGGCGCCACATCGGCCAGGACACCCAGCCACGCGAACGGGTAGTCCCGCTGCCAGGTATGCGCGACGGTCTGCGGGAACGCCCCGCGGCTGGGGCCGTGGAAGCCGTCGCACCCGGCGATGATCTCGGCGCCCAGATGCTGGGCGCTGCCCTGCGCGTCGACGAAACTCACCCAGGGACGGTCGCCTTCGACTCCGTGTACGGCGACGTCGCTAACCTCGTAGAAAGCCTGCTGCCCGGCCTGTTCTCGGGCCCACATGAGGTCCTTGGTGACCTGGGTCTGCCCGTAGACCGACACGGAGCGACCGGCGAGCTGGACGAAGTCGAGGTGGTGGCGTTCACCGGGCCACTGCAGGTAGATGCCGCGGTGCTCGGTCGCCTCGGTGGCAAGCCGGTCGCCCAGACCCACCTGTTTGAGCAGCTCGACGGTCGGGGCCTCCAGGATCCCGGCACGGATACGGCCCTGGACGTGGCTGGCGCTCTGACGCTCGATGAGGACAGAGTCGACTCCCTCGAGATGAAGCAGATGGGACAGCAGCAGTCCGGCTGGGCCAGCGCCGATGATCGCTACCCGGGTGCGCACAGAGGATGCCCTTCGCAGCAGGAAACTAGTTCAGGTGGGCACGCACGGGGAGTGACTCCCACGCGCGCAGCGTGTTGTTGTGGTGGCGGCGGGTCGGGCCGGCGATCTCGATCCGGTCCACCCTTCGGACCAGAGCGGTCAGCAGTGCCTCTGCCTCCAGACGGGCGACGTGCTGGCCGGCACACTGGTGGATGCCCGTACCGAACCCGACTGACCGGACGGGTCACGGGCGAGGTCGAAGCTGTCCGGATCCTCCCATCGGCGCGGATCACGGTTGGCCGCGCCAAGGAACATCAGGGTCTTCTTCCCGTCGGGGATGACGACACCGTCTACATCCACGTCACAGGTGGCAGTCCGGAAGAACGTCTGGACCGGCGTCTGCCAGCGCACCGCCTCGTCGAAGGCTACCCGGGCCAGGCCAGGGTCCTGGCGTAGCCGCTGCCACTGCTCGGGGTTGGTGGCGAAGGCGTAGATGACGGCGGCCAGTCCGTGCACGGTGGTGTCAACGCCGGCGGACAGGCGGTCGCCACGTGCAGGCCCGACCGTCGGGCGATCTCCGAGACCCGCAGCGCGGGGGTGCCGGACTCGAAGGTCTCCAGGATCCGTACCACCCGGGACAGCACGGACTTGCCATGGGGAGGTTCAACCACGTCGGCAGTCTGCAGTCACTCGGGCCGCGCGTCGATGCTCTCGTCCGCGTCCGGTGGACGGACCGGTTGGTGTCGGTCAGGTGTGTTGTTCCGGCGGCGCCGTGGTGGCTGCCTGGAGCACGATGTCGACGTGGGTGTGCCGGTAGGGGGTGTCCACCCCGAACTCCCGGGCGTGCTCGGGGTCGTTCGACACCACGAACTCCTTGATGAGGCTCTTCTTCACCGCGAACACCGCGTCGGACTCGATGTAGGGGCTGTCGGCGGGGAAGATGTGCGTGGTCACCGGGCGGCGGTTCTCGGCGCCGACGATCAGATGGATGTGCGCAGGCCGGTACGGGTGCCGGCCGGTGTCGGTGAGCAGCTTGCCGACCGGCCCGTCGGTGGGGATCGGGTAGTGGCAGGGCGTCACGGTCCGGAACCAGAATCGGCCGTCCTGGTCGGCGGTGAACATGCCACGCCCGTTGCCGGCCGGTTGCACGCCAGGTTGTTGGA
>DATCXL010000152.1:0-5317 GCA_036565825.1 Mycobacteriales bacterium | reverse complement strand
GTGCGACGTCTGCGGCAAGGGACCGGGCTTCGGTATGTCGGTGTCCCACTCCCACCGCCGTACACACCGCCGGTGGAACCCCAACATCCAGCCGGTACGTGCCCAGGTCGCCCCGGGTACCCGCAGGCGGATCAACGTGTGCACCTCATGCCTGAAGGCGGGCAAGGTCACCCGCGCCTAGGCGGTCGATTCCAGACCCTCACCGGGGCGCAGCCCCGGCTCCGGAGTCCCTCCGCACGGGGTGTGGTGCTGTGTTGCCTCCCGTGGGGAGCTTCGCTCCACCCCACACTCCGTCAGATCCCTCTGGCTCGCGGGGACGACCGACAGACGGCCCGGCGCCAAACATCCAGACGGTCAACCCCAGGCTCGGTGACGACTGGCACGCCTTGCCGGGTGTTCGGTCTCACCACGTCGGGCTAGTCGGTTCCCACGTCAGCGACTGATGCCGCGGGCGTGTGCGGCAGCGATGACGATGTCAGCGACCGTGGCGAACGAGAACCCGGTGGAGTCGACCACCAGATGGTAGTGCCGGGGTTCGGTCGGGTCGCACCGGTAGAAGTGTCGCCAGTACGCCGTGCGAGCCGCGTCGTTCCCGCGTAGCTCCTCCCGGCAGGTCCGCTCGTCGCGGCCGGTCAGCCGCATAGCCACGGCGACCCTGGCGTCCTCCGGCCCGTCCAGCCGCACATGTAGGGCACCGGGAACATCGCCGAGTACCAGCGCGCCGGCACGGCCGAGGATCACCCCGCCGGTGCCACCCGCGATCTCACGCAGCACCTGCTCGGTCTTCTCCCGGAACGCCCGGTCGTCGGCCAGGGTCGAGTACGCCAACGGGCCCGCGCCAGCCAGGTCGGGTACCAGGGCCATGGACGAGACGATCCGCCACAACCCGGTGTCGTAGGTCTCGTCCTTCTGCTCGGCGTCCGACAGTGGCACCCCCATCCGACGGGCCACTCCGACCGGGATCGCCCGGTCGACGAACGGCAGACCCAACGCGGCCGCGACCGCGGGCCCGATCTCACTACCGCCGGCCCCGTAGCTGGCCGAGATGGTTACCACGCCCACGTTCACACCTCCGACCGTCACGTTCGAACACCGTGGAGCGGACAGGATGGCAGACCCACCACCGGAGGTGGCGGGCTGAGTCGAAAACTTTCTCGACAGTCGCCTGGGTTGGCCGATCGCCGGGTGATGGCCGGGTCACCGGTGCCCGGGTCACTCCGTTGACCGCCACCGCCACCCGTGGTCGACAGGCCCGATCCCGGCGCCCAGCGGGAACCCGGCCGCCACCGCGCCGGTCACGTACTCCTTGGCCGTGCCGACCGCAACGGGCATCGGATCCCCCAGCGCCAGCCGGGACGCGATCGCGCTGGCCAGCGTGCAACCGGTGCCGTGGGTGTGCCGGTTGTCGAACCGGGGCGAACGGAACGCGTGTTCGTGCTCGCCGTCCCACAGCAGGTCGACGGCATCGCCGGTCAGGTGGCCACCCTTGACCAGCACCGCCCGCACGCCCAGGGCAAGCAGCGCCTCGGCCGCGCGGCGCAGGTCGCTCTCATCGGTGACCCGGATCCCGGCCAGTTGCTCTGCCTCGTACAGGTTGGGCGTGAGCAGGGTGGCCACCGGCAGTAGTCGGCCACGCACCGCGTCCAACGCCTGGGGGTCGAGCAGCGGATCACCGTGCTTGCTCACGCTCACCGGGTCGACGACCACCGGAACGTCCAGCCCGGACAACGCGTTGGAGACCACCTCGACCAGTGCGGTCGACGCGAGCATGCCGGTCTTGACGGCGTCCACCCCGATGTCGCCGAGGACGCTGTCCAGTTGCGCGCTGACCGCCTCGGCCGGCAGTTCCCAGTAACCGTGTACGCCCACCGAGTTCTGCGCGGTGACCGCGGTGAGCACGCTCATACCGTGCACACCCATGGCCAGCATGGTCTTCAGGTCCGCCTGGATGCCGGCGCCGCCACCGGAGTCGGAACCGGCGATGGTGAGCACTCGGGGAGGGGCCGTGGCCATACCAAGACCATAGAGCCTGCCCGAGTACCACATGCACCCACCAGTCGCGCCTATCCCGCCAAGTACGCTTACCCGGCGAAATGGTCGTAACCGCCAGGGCCGGCATACTCCTCGCCGTCGACCAGCACACCTTTTCCGTCGATCACCCGGCCCACCACGCGCCAACCTTCGGGCACGCCCCGGTCGGGCGGGAAGGTGGCGACCAACGCGTGATCCTCACCCCCGGTGAGGATCCAGCCCAACGGGTCCAGGCCAAGTGCCTGCCCGACGTCGCGCAGTCGATCGGGAACCACGAACGCGGCCGAGTCGAGCTCGATACCGACCCCGCTGGCCCGTGCCACGTGACCCAGGTCGGCCACCAGCCCGTCACTTACGTCCACCATCGAGGTGGCACCGTGCTCGGCGGCGACCGGCCCCTCCCGGTAGGGCGGCTCGGGCCGACGGTAGGCGCCGACCACACTCACCGGCGAGCGGAATCCCCGGCCGAGCACGGCCAGCCCGCCTGCGGCCCACCCCAGCCGGCCGGCACACGCCACCACGTCGCCAGGACGGGCACCGGCCCGGGTCACCGGTTCGCGGCCACACATCTCGCCAAGCGCGGTCACGGCGAGCACCAGAACATCGGATCGAGACACGTCACCACCGGCCACGCCGGCGCCGACCAGGGAGCACTCCTCCCGCAACCCGTCCACGAAGCCGTCAATCCACTCCACCGGTAGGTCGGCCGGGCAGGCCAACCCGAGCAGCAACGCCGTGGTGACACCACCCATCGCGGCGACGTCGGCGAGGTTCTGCGCTGCGGCTTTGTGCCCGACATCTATCGGACTGCACCAGTCACGACGAAAATGCCGGCCGTCCACGAGCAGATCGGTGGTCGCGACCACCCGTCCGTCGCCGGTCCGGAGCACGGCCGCGTCGTCACCGGGACCAAGCAACGTGGCCGGACCCACCGGCAGTCGAGCGGTCACCCGATCGATAAGCCCGAACTCCCCGATGTCACCGACGGTGATGGCACACCTCCCACGGGACCTGTCTCCTACCAACGGTGTCATGGCGCCGACAACGCTGGGGTACGTTCTACATCCACACCATGCCCCGACGTCGAAAGGGCTCGCCGTGGTCCAGGCGTACATCCTCATCCAGACCGAGGTCGGCAAGGCAGCCACGGTAGCCCGACAGATCGCCGACATCGGTGGTGTCACCCAGGCCGAGGACGTTACCGGCCCCTACGATGTGATCGTCAGGGCAGAGGCACAGAACGTGGACGAACTGGGTCGACTCGTGGTTGCCAGGGTGCAGTCCATCGACGGCATCACCCGGACCCTCACCTGCCCCGTCGTACACCTGTGACATCCTCGACCAGGTAGGCGCCTCCGCGCGTCAGTACACGATTATGGAGCAAACCCGATCGACCCGGTACACAGAAGAGCAGCGCTGGTGGCCTCCGCCGTCGCACTGCCGGTGACGGCGGCGCTGTTCGCGATCGCCGCCCACACCGGCGGCGGGCCGGACCGGGCCCCGGTCGCCTCAGCCACCTCCACCACGTCGGCCCAACCGCCCACCCTGGGGCCGGTCGAACTGCCCGCGCCACCGAAGACGGCCGACGCCGACCGGTACTGCCCGGACTTCGTCGCGGCACTGCCGATCACGCTGGACGGACTGCACTCCCGTCCGGCACAGTCCACCTCACCGTGGGTGGGTGCGTGGGGCGACCCGGCCGTGACGTTCCGGTGTGGAGTACCCAGGCCGGCGGGACTGGAGCAGACCTCGCCGCTCCAGGTCGTAGACGGCGTGCAGTGGTACTACCGGCAGGACGGCGACTCCGTGGTGTTCACCGCAGTGGACCGCCCGGTCTATGTGGAGTTGACCGTGCCGAGCAGATACGCCGGTGGACCGCTGAGCGAGATCACCAGGGCCCTCGGAGCGACCCTTCCGGCTCGCCCACTCGACCTGCACTGAATCGCACACCGCGGTCCGGACCCACCCTCCGGGTCACCACCCGGACCTGCCGTCAGCCGGGCACCTGGTAGTCGCGTACCTCGTCCAGCACGACGGTGCCACCGACCTCGGCGGTACCGTCCGGGCCCGGCCGGGCCAGCAGCCGCGAGCCGGCACCCTGCCGGATCTCCACCGCCCGACCCAGCGCGGTCACCAAACGCACCGCGGCGGACCCGGTCGCCTCGTCCTCGGGCACGCCCGCCTCGGGTACGAACACTCGGGACCGCACCAGCCCGGCCGGCTGGTCCAGCCAGGCCCAGGCGTCCATGGACTTTTCCGGCACGGTCAACGCGTCCACCTCGGCGGCCCGGGGGTACTCGCGCAGTTCCATCGGCGGCGCCCACTCGGCCCGACCCCTGATCCACTGCTCGCCGTCACGCGACCAGGTCGGCACCACCCCGGCTGGTGGGCGCAGCGCGTCGACCGGGCCACCGATCTCGGACAGCAGCCAACCGGCGCCGACCAACGGGTGACCGGCGAAGGGCAACTGGACGGCCGGGGTGTGGATCTCGACAACCCCGTCGGCGGGGTCCAGCACGAACACCGTCTCGCTGAACCCGAGGTCGGCAGCCACGGCCGGACGGCGGTCCGCCGGCACCTCGGTGCCGGCGAGGAACACCCCCAGCGGGTTGCCAAAGGTGCCGTCGGCACCGACAAAGACCCGAAGCACGTGCAGCGTGGACATGGTGGACTCCCCAACAACACCCGTGGACACCGGTGAAGTTCGCCGCGAACCCGTCGCGCCCGACCGGGTCAGCGCAGACCGGTGCCCCGACGCAGCGCGGTACGCAGCAGCCGGTCCAGCAGCGAAGAGTAGTCCAGCCCGGTCGCCGCCCACATCCGGGGAAACATCGAGATGGGTGTGAATCCGGGCATCGTGTTCACCTCGTTGAGGGTGATCGTGCCGTCATCCGCGACGAAGAAGTCCACCCGAGCCAGACCCGCGCAGTCCAGCGCGGTGAACGCCCGGCAGGCCATCTGCCGGACCCGCTCGGTCACCGCCTCGGGCAACCGGGCCGGAACGTCAAACTCGCAGGCCTCGCCAAGGTACTTGGTCTCGAAGTCGTACCAGTCGGTGTCGTGGTCGAGTCGGATCTCGGCCAGCACACTGGCCTCGGGTGGCTCGCCGTCCACACCTTCCAGCACGCCGCACTCGATCTCGTGACCGACCACCCCAGCCTCGACCAGGACCTTGGGATCAACCTGGCGGGCCATCGCCACCGCTGCGTCGAACTGGTCCCAGTCGGACACCCGGGTGATACCGATGCTCGACCCGGCCCGGGCCGGTTTGACGAACACCGGCAGG
>DATCXL010000151.1:0-3817 GCA_036565825.1 Mycobacteriales bacterium | reverse complement strand
TGTGCGAACTCCACGAACGTGATGCGGTGGCGATCTGGTGGTACAACCGGCTGTCCCGGCCCGGCATCGACCTGGATGCTCTCGCCGACCCGTACGTGGACGAACTTCGACGTACGTACGCGCGTCACCAGCGTGAGGTGTGGGTTCTCGACATCTCGACCGACCTGGCGATGCCGTGCTGTGCGGCGATCTCCCGACGTGACCACGAGATCGAAGATGTGGTGTTCGGGTTCGGCGCCCACCCGGACCCGGTCCTCGCCGTCCGGGCCGCGCTCATGGAGATGGACCAACCAATTCCCCTGGTCGGTGGGCGGGACGACCACGGCGCGACCCGCTACGCCACCCGCGATCCAGCCGCCCTGCGCTGGTTCCAGACGGCCACCTGCCGGTCCGAACCGTGGCTGCGGCCGAGGGCAGGTCCGCCCACCGTTCTGCCCGGCGCCCTGGTCGACCCGACCGTGCCCGCCTGGCAGGTCCTCGACTTCTACGTCGAGGACCTGCGGCGGGCCGGGATCGAGGTGGTCGTCGTTGACCAGACCCGGCCGGACATCGACCTGCACGTGGTCAGGGTGTTGGCCCCGGGAATGCGGCACTTCTGGCGGCGGACCGCACCGGGCCGGCTGTTCGACGTGCCGGTCAGCCTGGGTTGGCGCCCCAGCCCCACCCAGGAGCAGAACCTGAACCCCTGGAGCGTCTTCCTGTAGGAGCGGGAACCTCCGCACCGCTGTTCAACCCGGGGCCGCCCAGATATCCCGTTATGCCGGCGTCCAGGTTGGGGTGGTAGAGCTGACCGCCAGTTCGGCGGCCATCACCCGTCGGGTCGGGCAGGGCACCTGCGGGCCGCGACGTGCCCACCGCCACCACCGGGACCTGGTTGGCCGGCACCACCGGCACCGGCCCTGACCGTCGGGTTCGTGCATGGTGGCCACCGCCAACATCACCCGACCCAGCACCTCAGGCGGGGCGTCAGCGAGCCGCTCGGCCAGGTCGGCGTTCACTCGCTGATCCCCGGCGGACGCGGGTCCTCGAACCGGCCACCCAACAGATCCGCGGGCAGGCCCTGCGGCTCAGCCTCCCCATCCTGCGGGTCGTTGTCGCCCTGGTCGGGCAACTCCACCACCCCGGCCGCCTCGACCGCCGCCCGGTAGTCATCCCCGGCAAGCCACCCGGCCTGAACACTGTCAAACATGTTCGCCCCTCACTGACTGGTATTGCTTCCACAGTTACTCTCGGGGTGAGTGGGGCGTGCGCCAATGGGTTGGGCGTTGGGATCCGCCAGATGCACAACCGCACAAAGAATGGATGAGGTGATATGGCCGGATCCGAGTCGTTCGGCGAGATGTTGCGCCGCTTGAGGCGAGACGCTGGTCTGTCCCAGACAACGCTCGCGGGGTTGGTCAACTATCACCCCAGCCAGATCAGCAAGATCGAGAACGGGGCGGAACTCCCATCGCGTGTGTTCGCCGAGGCATGCGACGCAGCTCTGCGGGCCGAAGGTGCGTTGGCCGCCCTGATACCGGTGAAGGCAGACACCCTGCCCGTTGATCCCACCGTCGCGACCGAGCTCGTCCGTCGATTGCGGCTGTCCGATGTCGACCAGGAAACCCTCGATGTTCTGGCGTCCACAACAGACAGGCTGTGTGAGCAGTACCCGTACCGGAACGCCACGTCACTGCGTCGCGAGGCCGGGTCGTGGCTCCGCTACCTCAGTCGACTACTGGACAGGCGGGTCGGCCTTCGGGAACACCGTGAACTGCTGGTCACCGCTGGCTGGCTGGCCCTTCTGGTGGGGTGCGTCGAGTACGACTCTGGCCTGTCGACGGCGGCTGAGGCAACCAGGGTGAGCGCGTTCCAGTTGGGCACGGAGGCCGGCCACGCGGACATCATGGCGTGGTCTCTGGAGATGGCAGCGTGGTTCGCGCACACCACCCACGACATGGCCGGGACGCTGGTCAGCGCCGAGGCGGGGCAACGAGTCGCCGCGCGGTCCGGCGTGACCGTGCAACTGGCCGCGCACCGGGCGCGGGCGCTGGCGCGGATGGGCGATCACCGTGGAGTGCAGCAAGCCCTCGACGAGGGCCATGCCCTGCTCCAGAGATTCGACCGACCGGTCAATCCGCGTCATCACTTCGTGGTGGACCCAGACAAGTTCGACTTCTACGCGATGGATTGTTATCGGGTGGTGGGGGACAACGACAGGGCCACCGTCCACGCCCAGGAGGTACTGCGTCGCGGACGCGGTCCGGACGGTGAGGACCTCGCACCCATGCGCATGGCCGAGGCGAGGATCGCGTTGGGTTGCGTGGCGGCCCGTAACGGCGATCTGGACGAAGCCGTGGACCACGGCACCCGAGCGTTCGGCGGCGAACGAAAGTGTCTGCCCTCGCTGCTACACGTCGCCGGCGAGCTTGACGCGCAGATCCACGACCGGTACGCCGACGCACCACAGGCGAAGGAATTCCACGAACGACTCAGGACCGTCCGGTCCGCCGAGCCCACCCGTTGACCCACCCTCCTGATGAACCAGGAAACTGCGCGGCGGGTCGCTCACGAGTGGCTGGTCAGTGATCCACCGCAGGTGGTCGAACTGCGGTCGGGTCGCCGGATCGGAGCGGGGCTGGTCGCCACGGTCCAGCGTCGGACCGCGCGGTTGCGGCGCCTGGACGACCACCTTGGCGGC
This sequence comes from Mycobacteriales bacterium, assembly GCA_036565825.1. Lineage (GTDB taxonomy): Bacteria > Actinomycetota > Actinomycetes > Mycobacteriales > DASULA01 > DASULA01. The sequence goes on along the minus strand of DATCXL010000151.1, from coordinate 1,137 downwards.
GGCGACCTTCTGGACACCGTCGCCGGCGAACTGGCGGCAACGGTGTCGCTGGCCCGGGAGGCGTCCTACACCGAGGCCGTCGGCCGGACACTGTTGGCCGCGATCGGCGACCTGGCCCAGGTCGCCGGATGGGTGGCCTCCGACGCGGGGGCACACGATGTCGCGGCCCGTTTCTACCTGGGAGGTGTGCACGCGGCACACGCCGGTGGAGACCCGGCGCTGGCGGCCAACCTGCTCTCTCTGCTCGCCTACCAGACCGCGTCGGTGGGTGACCCGCGAGACGCGGTTCTGCTCGCCCGCAGCGCACACCGGGGCGCACGACAACGGGCGACGGCCGGCGCCCGGGTGCTGGTGGCCGAACGGGTGGCGTGGGCTCACGCCCGGGCGGGACAGCGCGCGCGGTGTGACCGGGTTCTCGGTGAGGTGGACGAGCTTTTCGAGGGCGTGCGACCCGACGACGAACCGGACTGGGCGTACTGGCTGACCCGCGACGAGATCGACATCATGGCGGGACGCTGTTATGCCGAACTGGAACGACCGATCAGGGCGGTGCCGCTGCTGGAGTCGGCACTCGGGCGATACCAGAACGACAGCGCGCGGGAGGCGTCGCTGTACGCGACCTGGCTCGCTGACTCCTACATCACCGCCCGCGAGATCGAGCAGGCCGCCGAGGTCGCCAGCCGCGCCCTGGAGCTGTCCACAACGGTCAGTTCGACGCGAAGCAGAGACCGCGTCGCCGCCGTGCGCACCCGACTCGGGCCGTACCGCGACTCACCTGCCGTCCGCTCCTTCGAGGAGCGATATCGCACGATGGCTGGGGCCAGGAACGACGAACGCACCCGGCCCTGACTCCGCTACGGTGCCCCACTTCTGGACCGAAGGACCCCACCCGGAAGCAATCCCTGGAGCCTGACCGCCATACTCGCAGATCTTGGTCTTGTCACTGGTATCCGCCCGCGCTGGACAACAGCACCGAGGCTGGGCGCGGGTGGGGTGGGGGGCGCTTGACAGCGCGGTTCTCCTGCCGGTTAGTTGCTACTGAAACGGAGTGGAACTGGGGGCTGGCGTGGACAAGCGACCGGTGACGCTACAGGATCTCATCCGGCGGAGTCAGGCCGGCGGTTTCGTCGGCCGCCG
>DATCXL010000150.1:0-2753 GCA_036565825.1 Mycobacteriales bacterium | reverse complement strand
CCGCGGGGCACCGATCCGGCGTATGTCATCTACACCTCCGGTTCGACCGGGGTACCCAAGGGTGTGGTGGTCCGCCACCGGGGGCTGGTCAACGTGCTCACCGACCTGACCCGGGCCCCCGGCCTTTGCGCCGACGACGTGCTGCTGGCGATCACCACACCGTCGTTCGACATCGCCGCCGTCGAGTTCTTCGCCCCTCTGCTGGTCGGCGCGCGTACGGTCGTCGCCGCACGGGAGGGCCTTACCGACGGGCGACTGCTCGGTGCCAGGCTGGCCTCCAGCGGGGCGACCTTCGGACAGGGATCGCCGACGACGTGGCGGCTGCTGGTGGACGCCGGGTGGACTCCCCCGCGGGGGTTCCGGGCGTTGTCGGGTGGGGAGGCGCTTCCTCCCGATCTGGCGCGGCGGCTCGGTGAGTTGGGGGCCCAGGTGTGGAACGGTTACGGTCCGACCGAGACCACCATCTACTCGACGATGTATCGGGTGGGTCGTGTCGACGGGCCGGTTCCTCTGGGCGGGCCGGTGGCCAACACCGACCTGCGGGTCCTCGACAGTACCGGCCGGTTGTCGCCGACCGGGGTTACCGGTGAGTTGTACATCGGCGGCACCGGACTGGCCGAGGGATACCTGCACCGACCCGACCTGACCGCAGAACGGTTCGTCCCAGATCCACTCGATCCCAACGTGACGCTGTACCGGACCGGTGACCTGGCCCGGTGGCGTTCCGACGGCATACTGGAATTCCTCGGACGGGCCGACACCCAGGTCAAACTGCGCGGCTTCCGCATCGAACCCGGCGAGATCGAAACCGTCCTGCGTGGACACCCGATGGTGGCTGACGCGGTGGCCGTGCTGCGGGAGGACACTCCCGGATCCCCGCGCCTGGTTGCCTACGTCACCGGCCACGGTCCGGTCGATGCCACCGTGCTGGTCGGTGAGTTGCGGGCGATGGCGCGAGCCAGGCTGCCCGAGTACATGGTCCCGGCCGCGGTGGTCACCCTCGACGCGTTGCCGCACACACCCAACGGCAAGGTCGACCGGGCCGCGTTACCCGAACCCGACGACTCCGCGATGCAGTTCGCCGACTACCTCGCCCCGACCGGTGACACCGAACGTCTGCTGGCCGACGCGTTCGGTGAGGTACTCGGCCTGTCCCGGGTGGGTGCCCGGGACGGTTTCTTCGACCTGGGCGGTGACTCGCTGCACGCCGCGCGGGCGGTGGCCAGGCTGCAACGCGACCTGCCGTGGCTGGGCGTGCGCGACATCTACCAGACGCCGGTCGTGGCCGAACTCGCCACCGCGCTCGACGCGGCCGCGCGGGCCGGTGGAGCGCCACCGGCGCCAGCGGACCCGCCGGTGGTGCCACGGCCGGCCGACCTGACCGGTATCCCGCTGTCGTTCCAGCAGGAACAGTTGTGGTTCCTCGACCAGTTGGCACCCGGGGAGGCCACCTACAACACGGTGTTGGCGCTGCGTCTGTCGGGAGCCCTCGACGTCGCGGCGCTGTGCCGTGCCCTGGACACCGTGCAGGCGCGACACGAGGTGCTGCGCACCACGTTCGTGACCACCGACGAGGTGCCCTGCCAGGTGGTCGGGCCGCCCTCACCGGTGCCGTTGCGTCGAGACGACGTCAGTGCGCTGCCCGCCCAGCAGCGTGAAGTCCAGGCCACCCGGCTCGCCGACCAGGAGGCCGCCGAACCGTTCGACCTGCGTGCGGGTCCGCTGTTGCGCGCCAGGCTTGTGCGACTGTCCGACCGTGACCACCTGCTGGTCGTGAGCACCCACCACATCGTGTTCGACGGATGGTCCGAGGCCACGTTCACCGCCGAGTTGGCCGAGTCCTACTCGGCGTTCGTGTCCGGTCGGGACCCGCGACTTCCCGATCTGCCCGTGCAGTTCGGCGACTTCGCGGTGTGGCAGCGGGAGTGGTTGCGTGGCCCGGTGCTCGAGGCGCATCTGGGGTACTGGCAGGACAGGTTGACCGGCGCGCCGACGTTGGAACTGCCGACCGACCGGCCGCGTCCGGGCATGCCGTCGTTTCGCGGTGCGGTGCTGACCAGCGATCTACCCGCGGACCTGCTGGCTGCCCTGCGTGGGCTGGCCCGGGCGCATGGTGTGTCGCTGTTCATGACGCTGTTGGCAGGGTTCAAGCTGCTGCTCACCCGCTACACCGGGCAGGAGGACCTGGTGGTGGGCACCGCGACTGCCGGGCGTAACCGACCCGACTGCGAGGACCTGGTCGGGTTCTTCGTGAACATGGTGGTGTTACGTTCGGACCTGTCCGGCAACCCGTCGTTCACCGATGTGTTGGCCCGGGTTCGCGACGTGACACTGGATGCCTACGAGCACCAGGACGTGCCGTTCGAGAAGGTCGTCGAGCGGGTGGCACCGCGCCGGGACGCCTCGCGCAACCCGCTGTTCCAGGTCGCCTTCGGTCTGCTGCCCACGCCGGGTGGTCAGGCCGGCCAGTTCGACGGACTCCGGGTCGCCCCTCACGTCGTCGATCCGGGTACCGCGCGTTTCGACCTGAGCGTGAACGTCTCGGAGACCGCCGAGGGCCTGTCGTTGTGGCTGGAGTACGCCACCGATCTGTTCGACCAGGCGCGGATGCGGCGGCTGCTGGACCATTTCGAACAGATCCTGCGGGCGGTGGTGGCTGACCCGTCGACACGGGTGTCGCAGGTGCCTGTGTTGACCGAGGCGGAACTGCGGCAGGTACTGGTCGACTGGCAGCCTGAGGCCCGGCCCTACCG
>DATCXL010000139.1:0-6095 GCA_036565825.1 Mycobacteriales bacterium | reverse complement strand
GCGGGCCGATACCCGCGTGTGGCCACTTCGGACGGCGGTACCGTGCGGGGTATGGCCCCGACCTCCGAGTATCACGATGACCTTGCCCTCGCCCACATACTCGCCGACGACGCGGACGGGCTGACCGTGGCCAGATTCCGGGCACTGGACCTACGGGTGGACACCAAGCCCGACCTGACCCCCGTCACCGACGCCGACCGGGGCGTCGAGGAGATGATGCGGGCGACGTTGCAGCGGGCCAGGTCGGCTGACGCGGTGCTGGGCGAGGAGTTCGGTCGGACCGGGGACTCAGCCCGCTGTTGGGTGGTCGACCCGATCGACGGCACCAAGAACTTCGTTCGCGGGGTGCCGGTGTGGGCCACCCTGATCGCGCTGATGGACGGCGACGAGGTCGTGGTCGGACTGGTCAGCGCACCGGCACTCGGTCGGCGGTGGTGGGCGATGCGGGGTGCCGGCGCGTTCACCGGCAAGTCGTTCGCCCGGTCCTCTGCCTGCCACGTGTCCGGAGTGTCCAGTCTGGACGACGCCAGCCTGTCGTACTCCTCACTGTCCGGTTGGGAGGAACACGGGCGGATGGCCGGATTCCTCGACCTGAACCGGAAGTGTTGGCGCAGCCGCGCCTACGGCGACTTCTGGTCGTATGTCCTGGTCGCCGAGGGAACCGTCGACGTCGCCTGTGAACCGGAGGTGGCGCTGTGGGACCTGGCCGCGGTCAGCCTGATCGTGACCGAGGCCGGTGGCCGGTTCACCGATGTCGACGGCAGGCCCGGACCCGCCGGTGGTAACGCGGTGGCCACCAACGGCCTGCTGCACGACGCCGTACTGACCCGGCTGGGCACGGCCTGACCGGCCGGACACCACAGCCGGTCAGACGCCACGGCCGACCGGTCAGCGGGCCCGCTGGCCGGTGAAGTGGTCGATGATGCGGGCCGCGTAGTAGCGCTCCCAGGAACCGTCCGCACCGCTGGCGGTGTACTCCCTGTCCAGGCCGACCAACAGGTAGACGAGTTCGCTGCGGACCGGCGCGGCCTGCAGCAGGCTCGGTAGCTCGGACTGGTTGATCAGCCAGTCGGCATACCACGACGCCCAGTCGGGATCCACTCCGTCGACGATCCGGAACACCTGGTGATGGGTCTCCGAGGCCTCGTGCAGAAGATCACTGGCCTGTCCCAGCACGGTGTCGGTACCGGTAACCATGTTCGCCACCTCCCTGGCCGGTGGGCGGCAGCCGCCGCCCACGTATCACAGAGATGCCTTCATACCGGCGGGCTAAACCACACAGACCTTCGGCCCGGACCCCGGGGTGTTGTTTCCCCGTCCCCCGGCCACGGACCGCTCAGCGGCGGGCCAGGTCGGGAACCGGACCGAACCGGCCGGCGTGGAAGTCCTGGTAGGCCCGCATGATCTCGTCTCGACTGTTCATCACCATCGAACCGCCCACCACCACCGACTCACCGATCGGGCGGCCGGCGAACAACACCGCCCGTGCCACCTCGTCACCGTCCGGCGCGTGCAGCTCCAGGACGCTGTGACCAGATCCGACCGGATCCGACCAGGCCACCGCGCCCTGGTCCAGCACCGTCCCGTCCCGCCCGGCGAGCAGCCGGCCGGACAGCAGGTAGAGAAACGCACGATCCGTTCCTGGCAGTGGTTGCTTGACCGAACCGGTCGGCTCCAGGGTCACCACAAGGCCGGTGATCGGCCAGTGGTTCTCGGCTGGGCCGGTCAGTCCACCGACGGAGCCGGAGATGATCTGTGTCCGCGCGCCGGGCCCGGTCAGGGTGGGCAGTCGATCCGCACCCAGATCCTGGTAACGGGCCTCGACCATCTTGAGCGAAGACGGCAGGTTGACCCACAGTTGCAACGTGTGCGCGTGCTCGTCCCGGTAGGCCAACTCGCGGTGCACGATGCCAGAACCGGCGGTCATCCACTGCACCCCGCCGGGTGGGAGAACACCCGTGCAGCCGCGGTTGTCGCCGTGCTCCAGCGCGCCCTCCAGCACCATCGTGACCGTTTCCAGACCCCGATGGGGGTGCCAGCTGAAACCGGGCCTGGAGAACCAGTCCTCGCTGAGCACCAGGAACGGGTCGACCAGCGAGAAGTCTCCTGGCGGAATCACCAGTGACTTGAAGTCCACCTGTTCGTCCCCGCCCAACGCGGTGACGCCGTGCAGCCGGTCAATCCGCCGCCTGGTCACCTGTGCACCGTCCATCGACACCATCCCGGTCAGACCCCGTGTCGTGCAGAGCACAACGGCGATGGCGGTGGGCCTGTTCCCGCCAGAACCATCGCCGGGTGGGGACGGCCGGTTTCACCGTTCGCCGTGTTCCCGCCATCCTGCTCTGTGGTGAGGGAACGGCATGGTTTCTGGATTCAGGAGCCCGCGGATCGTTCCAAAGACGTGTGGAAGGACAAGCCGCCTTATCCGTCGGGATCCGTGGACAACGCCCTACGGGAGTTGCAGATACTTGCGACGCAATGGCAACACATCGGGGTGAGGCGTGGCGAGACCTCGTCACCCAACCGCGGCCGACCACAGCGACGGCTCGGGTGTTGACGTCGCGGTCTCTGCCAGGGCGACGTGTTGCGGCTCGCCGACACCGACCTGCGGGACAGGGCCGACGCACGAGCGGTCGCGGCTAGGAGTCGCACTGGTTCCGTCTGGAGCGGGGCCGATCGCGGCAGACGTCGCTGTGACGCCGGATCGCTGACCACCGCGACGTAACCTCATCCAGCGGTCAGGTGTCGGTATACTCGTACTTTATACCGGTCAAGGGCCTTTGCCCTAATCCCGCAGGTCGTCGGTCAGTCGTGACGGGGACGAGTCCCCGAGAAAAATGGCTCGACGTTTGTCGACAAATGCCGCTATGCCCTCCTGCCCATCCCGACTGGCCCACAGCCCCGACCATGCGGCCCGTTCGGCCCACAGCTCTGCAGGGTCGGCCGGGTGTGAGATCAACACCTTCGCGGCCAGTTGGGCCAGCGGGGCCGCGGACATGCAGGACCGTGCCAGTTCCAGTCCGGCAGCCCGGGGATCTGCGGCGATCTCCTGTACCAGGCCGATGCGGCAGGCCTGTTCGGCCGACACCGGCGTCCCGCTCATGACCATGCGTTTGGCCCAGGACTCTCCGACCGCCCGCGGCAGCCGCGCGGTCCCCCCCATCCCGGGTACCAGTCCCAGCCGAACCTCGGGAAAGCCGAACCACGCGTCCGGCGAGGCGATCCGCACATCCGTACACAGCGCCAACTCCAGGCCGCCGCCCAGGCAGTGCCCCCGGATGCAGGACACGGTCAGGCCGGGGAACGACTCCAGCAGTCGGGACCAGTGCCCGGACAGCTCCGCCCCCAACCATGGGTCGGGATCGGTGGCCCCGTGCAGCGCCTTGACGTCGGCCCCGACGCTGAATGCGGTCGTGCCCTCTCCCCGAACCAACAGGCAGCGCACGTCCCCGGCGTCCAGCAGGCCGTTCAGCGCGCTGGTCAGTTCGTCCTGGACAGCGGCGTCCAGGACGTTCAGCGGAGGCCGGTCGATCACCAACTCCGCAACCTGTGGGGCGGGTCGCTCCAGCCGAACACGCCCGGCCGGCATCAGTTCCGCCCCAGGACCCGCGGGGCCAGGTACTCGGCTATTGCGAACGACGACGTGGCGGCCGGCGACGGCGCGTTGCGGACGGACAGCACACCGTCGACGTCGTCGACCGCGAAGTCGTCCAGCAGGGCGCCGCGCACCGACACCGCCTGCGCGCGGACTCCAGCCCCGGCCCGCTCGACGTCCTGGTCGCGCAGTTCGGGCACGTAGCGCCGTGCCGCGGACATGAAGGCATGGCGCCGAACCGTGTGGTTCAGTTCGATGACTCCGGCCCGCCAGTGTCGGGCGGCCAGTCGGTAGAAGCCCGGCCAACCCAACGTGGTGGCGACGTCCCGCAGGTTGACCCGGCCGGGCCGATAGCCCTCCCGGGCCAGTCCGAGCACAGCGTTGGGGCCCACCAACACCTCCTCGCGCACGGTGCGGGTCAGATGCACCCCCAGGAATGGATAACGGGGGTCGGGAACCGGGTACACCAGGGACCGGACGAGCTCTGCCCGGGCGGCGACCAGCCGGTAGTACATACCGACGAATGGCACGATTCGCGGATCGGCCGAGCCACCGGCCAGTCGACTCACCCGGTCCGACTGCAGTCCCGCACACACCACCAGGCGGTCGAAGACATGTTCGCGACCGGCCGCGAGCACCTGGATCCTGCCGCCACGGCGCCGGATCGCGGTCACCGGGCTACTGGTCAGGACCTCCCCACCGGCCCGCCGCACGTCGTGGGCCACCGCGGCGGCCACCGCGGCGAAGTCGACCACCGCGGTCCGGGGTGAATGCACCGCCGCCACCCCGCGCACGTGCGGCTCAACCGTGCCGATGGCGTCCCGCTCCAGCCAACGCAGGTCCGGTACGCCGTTGGCCTGCGCCCGGCGATGGATCTCGTGCAGGCGACCGACCTCGGAGTCATCGACGGCCACCACCAGCTTGCCCGACTCGGTGTAGGTCACCCCGTTGGCCTGGCAGTACTCGTTCATCAGTATCCGGCCGCGGGCGCACAGGCGGGCCTTGAGCGAGCCCGGTGTGTAGTACAGCCCGGCGTGGACCACGCCGCTGTTGTGGCTGGTCTGGTGAGCGCCGAGTACGGCCTCCTTCTCCAGCACCGTCACCCGACAGGGGTCGTCGGCGCTGACAAGCTCGCGTGCGAGGGTCAGCCCGACGATCCCTCCCCCGATGATCCCGACGTTCACCGGTCAGCCAACCCGCATCGCGACGGTCTTGACCCGGGTGTAGAAGCCCATTCCCTCGGTTCCCTGCTCCTTGAACGGCGAACCGGAGTCCTTGAAGCCACCGAATGGCAGGTGGACGTCCCAACCCGAGGTCGGCAGGTTCACCGCGACCTGGCCGGTCATCACCCGGTCGACGAACGCGTGCGAGTCACCCAGGTCACGGGTGAAGATCGCCGCGGACAGTCCGTAGGGGGAGTCGTTGACCAGGTCGATCGCCGAGTCGAGGTCGCGCGTGGTGGTGATGGCGAGCACCGGACCGAACACCTCCTCCCGCCACAGTGCCGTATCCGGACTCACCTCCACAAGGGTTGGGTCGACGTAGAAGCCACGGTCCAGCGGCTCGGCGGTCAACCGCTCACCGCCACGCACCACCCGGCCACCCTGGGCCCGGGCCTGTTCGATGGCCGAGAGCACCGAACCGAGTTGTGACTGCGAGACCACCGGGCCGTAGGTCGTCGTGGCCGCGGAGGTCGGCCCCACCCGGATGCCCGCCATGGCCGCGGACAGCGCGTCGAGCAGGTCGTCGTGCACGTCGGCGTGCACGATCAGCCGGCTGGCCGCGGTGCACCGCTGCCCGCATCCCCCGAAAGCCGCCGCGACGATCGTCGCCGCCGCTGCTGACATGTCGGCGTCCGGCATGACGACAACCGCGTTCTTGCCGCCCATCTCGGTCTGCAACCGGGCTCCGGTGGCGACCACCTGGCTGCGCAGCCCCTTGCCGACCGCGGTGGACCCGGTGAAGGTGATGCCCCCGACGGCCGGGTGGCCGGTGAGCACCGGGCCCACCACACCGGAGGCGCCGGTGACGGTGTTGACCACACCGTCCGGGATGCCCGCCTCGGCCAGTGCCCGCGCCAACTCCTGCCCGACGATCGGGGTGTACGACGCGGGCTTCAGCACGACCGTGTTGCCGGTGATGAGGGCCGGCCCGAGTTTGCGGGCCGGGGTCAGCAGCGGGTCGTTCCACGGGGTGATGGCGACCACCACTCCGAGAGGTTCCCGGCGGCTGTAGCTGACCACACCTGGGCGTACGTCCGGCAACAGGTCACCGATCGGGGCCCGGCCCAGCCCGCCGTAGTACTCCAGAAACTCGGCCGACTTCAGCACCTCGGCCATGGCGTCGGCCTGTGGCTTGCCGGCTTCCCGCCGGAGCAGGTCGGCCACCTCGGCCGAACGTGCCCGCAGTCGTTCGCCGGCCCGTCGCAGGATGTCTCCGCGCTCCACCGCCGACGTCGCGCGCCAGCCGGGCGCTGCCTGCACGGCGGCTTCGACGGCCG
>DATCXL010000137.1:0-3369 GCA_036565825.1 Mycobacteriales bacterium | reverse complement strand
GACCTGGCCCACCGCGCCACCCAACGCCGCGCCCACCGGCGCAAGCACACCCCACCCCGAGGGCAGGGGGCGCTGGCGCAGGGCCACGGGCGCGACGACGAGGCCGTGCGCGAGTACGAGGAGGCGTTCACCACCCTCCTCACGCAACAGGGCCTGCCCAAGATGATGTCCCGGGTGCTGACCTGCCTCTTTATCGCCGACGCGGGCAGCCTCACCGCGTCCGAACTCGTCGGGCACCTCCAGGTCAGCCCGGCGTCCGTCTCCAAGGCGATCGCGTTCCTCGAAGACCAGGGCCTCATCCGCCGGGAACGCAACGAACGCCGCCGCGAGCGCTACTTCGTCGACGACGACGTCTGGTACCAGTCGACGATCGCCAGCGCCCGCGGCATCGCCCAGGTCGCCGAGACCGCACGGCAGGGCGTCAGCGTCCTCGGCCCCGGCACCCCGGCCGCCGCCCGCCTCGAGAACATCGCCCGCTTCAGCGACTTCATCAGCGAGAGCATCCTCCGCGCCGCGGAGCAGGTCCGCGAGGTCCTTTACACGAAACCCGAAGCGAGCTCAGGCGGCACTGCCAAGCCAAGTTCAGATCGCGGATAGACAGCCGTCTTGACGGTCACAGCCAGTGGTGCCCACGCCGGACCCTTCAACCTGAGCCGACCTTCCGCGTCAATCCGGGTACTGGATCTCATCAAATCGTGAGGACGATCGTTGCCAGGATGATCAAACGCTTCATGCGGGGCTCCCTTGGTGTGCGGTGGCTGCCGGTGACGACGTCCCCGTGGGCGACGCCGGCGCGTGCCTTGTCAGCGGCAGGTGCGGATGTTCAGCGGTCCGTGAGGAGGGTCGCTGGATGAGCCGCTATGAGCTGCCCGCTTCCAGGACGGCCAGATCGCGCTCGGCGTAGAGCCGGTGCTCCCATTCCTCGTCGAGGATGCGCAGCAGGCACTCCCGCACCGGGTAGCTGCGCGGCTCCGGCCACCCCGGAGCCACCACCGGCTCGGTGCCACTGTCCAGCTTCTCGCCGGTAAGGCCATCCATGACCTCTCGTACGGTGGACATCCGGCCATGGCGTAACTCGAGGACCACGTCGAGAGACGGTCGTACGTCGCGGTCGCGAGGTATACCCGGCGTATCTGGCATCTCGTCCCCCGGCAGGTCCAGGGCATCCCACGGCGCCGGATCGCCGAGAATGACGCGCCTGACCAACAAGTCGGTGGCGAACACCAGGTGCCGGAGTGTCTCGATGAAGGACCACTCGCCATCGACGGATTCGTGCAGCAACTCGGCGTCCACGCGGCGGGCCCGTTCGACGGTGCTGGCCCACAGCCGCTCGATGACGTCCCAGGCCTCGCGGAAGCCGGCGGGGTCGGTCGGGCGCATCCTGGCCCGCTCGGGGTACCTCCGGTCCAGTTCGGCGTTCACCAGGCTACCGACGTCCACGCCATTGATCGTCAACCTCCCAATCTCCCCGTGGATGTCGACGTCGAACAACCCGACCCCGCGCATCACGACGCCGCTCATCTGCACTCCGTGGAACCGGGAGTCCACCAGGTTGATGGCACGGAACTTCGCGCCGCTCAGGTCGATGTGCTCGAACCGTGAACCGGCCAGGTTGACGTGCTCGAACCGTGAATCCGTCAGATCATCACCGATGAAATCAGCCATGTCACGACAGTAATGTCAATCGTTAAGCCGTGGGTTCAGCATTCGGCGTAGGGGTAGTGGTCGTGGATCATGGACCAGTGGGGCTGCCAGGTGACGTTGGTGGGGCGTTGACCGGCGGTGGCGAGGAACTCCTTGACGGCGGTGCGGACGGCGTCTAGCGGGATTTCTGAGTCGGCCGGGAACTCGTTGTCGTTTCCGACGTAGAAGTGCAGGACTGTTCCGGTCTTTCCACTGTCGCCCTGGGAGAACCAGGTTCCGTCTTGGCCCTGCCACTCACCCATGTAGCGCAGCGCTCCGGTGTGAGTGTCGGGGCCGACGGCGACGTGGAACTCGTGGTCAGGCAGTTCAAGGTCTGTCATCGGTCGGTCCATGTGGTACAGCACGGCTGTCCGGTTCTCCCAGATCTGTCCCAGGAGTGTATCGATGAGCGCGTCAACATCGGCAGGGGTGCGGAGGATGGGCGGGTTGTCGCCGTGTCCGGGTAGGTAGTACGCCTCGACGCCCTTGGTCATCAGAGTTGGGTCTTTCGGTGGGCTGGTGAGGTCAGCATTCGGCGTAGGGGTAGCTGTCGTGCACCATCGTCCAGTGGGGTTGCCAGGTGACGTTGGTGGGGCGTTGGCCGGCGGTGGTGAGGAACTCTTTGACGGCCGCGCGCACGGTGCCCAGCGGGATTTCTGAGTCGGCGGGCCACTCGTTGTCGCTACCCATGAAGAAGTGCAGGACGGTGCCGGTCTTGCCGCTGTTTCCCTGCGAGTACCAGGTCCCGCCCTGACCCTGCCAGGCGCCCATATACCGTAGTGCGCCGGTGCGGGTGTCGGGATCGACGGCGATCTCCAGTTCGTGATCGGGCAGGCCGAGGGCGTTGACCGGGTGATCCAGGTGGTACAGCGCCGCCACGCGGTTCTCCCAGGTCTGCTCCACCAGTGCGTCGACGAGGGCATCCATGTCAGTTGGCGTGCGCAGGATGAGTGGGTTGTCGCCGTGCCCGTGCAGGTAGAACGCCTTGACACCATTGGTCATACCTCACTGCCCCCTGCCGTGGTAGGTGTGGCGGAAACCATCGGGACCGTACACCGTCAACTCGGCTCCTTCGGGCAGGAATCGCGGCAGCAGTTCGTGGCAGCCGTACTCCCGCTCACATGGGATCTTGTTGACGACCATGGTGGCCCTCGTGATGTTGCGGGCACGCATGCACATCGCGAACTTCACCTCCACGTGTGAGGCAATGGACAGGAATCTCCCCTTGGGTACCAGGCCGATCGTTACGGCATGGGTGTTGGCGTGGTGATACCAGGGTTCGTGCTGGCCGCTGATGAGTGGGTGTTTGGTGCCGTGGTCGTCCACCCACAGGCCGCGGGTCTTGTCGCGGGGCGACCGGGCGGGTAGTTCGTCCAGCAACCGTCGGGCGGCGGCGTCTGGGTCGGACGGTCGCGGCGGCGCGGTGGTGATGGTGGGCCCGGGCAGGTTGCCGTTGCTGCCGCCGTGACCGTTGTCGAAGCCGAGCGCGCGTAGGTAGTCGGCCACGTGCCCGACGGCCGCGCGCAGGGCGTGCGCGGCATCCTCGGCCGCCTGTCTCGCGCGGGTGAACGCCGAAATCGCGCCGAGCAGGTGTTCGTCGGTGCTGCCCTCGGCGACCGCGCCGAGAGTGGTCATCACCGTGTCGAGTCGCCCGGCGACCTGACACAGGTCGCCGGGCGACTGGTT
>DATCXL010000122.1:0-5516 GCA_036565825.1 Mycobacteriales bacterium | reverse complement strand
GGCAGACGGGGAACCAGAGGCGCCGCCCACCAGTCGACGCCGGGATACCAGACGGTGACCTGGCAAGGCCGCAGGCCGCGCCGCGTGCGAATGCACGCAAGCGACCGAGAACGCCGCCAGGCACCGTCTGGCGCCCGGCGTCAGTCGCGGGTGAGTTTGCGGTAGGTAACTCTGTGCGGACGGGCCGCTTCGATGCCGAGCCGCTCGACCTTGTTCTTCTCGTAGGACTCGAAGTTACCCTCGAACCAGAACCATCTGGCCGGGTTCTCCTCGTCTCCCTCCCAGGCCAGGATGTGGGTGGCGACCCGGTCGAGGAACCACCGGTCGTGGGAGACGACCACGGCGGAGCCGGGGAATTCCAGCAGGGCGTTCTCCAGTGACTGGAGAGTCTCCACGTCCAGGTCGTTGGTCGGCTCGTCGAGCAACAGCGTGTTGCCGCCGAGCTTGAGGGTCAGAGCGAGGTTGAGCCTGTTCCGCTCTCCGCCGGAGAGCACGCCGGCTGGCTTCTGCTGGTCCGGTCCCTTGAAACCGAAGGCGCTGACGTAGGCGCGTGAGGGCATCTCCACGTTGCCGACCCGGATGTGATCCAGTCCGTCGGAGACGACCTGCCACACGGTCTTGGTCGGGTCGATGTTGGCGCGGTTCTGGTCGACATAGGAGATGCGAACCGTTTCCCCGACGCGGAGCGTGCCCGAGTCGGGCTCTTCGAGTCCCACGATGGTCTTGAACAGGGTGGTCTTACCGACACCGTTGGGCCCGATGACACCGACGATGCCGCCTCGCGGCAGCGAGAAGGACAGCCCGTCGATGAGTAGCCGGTCTCCGAATCCCTTGCGCAGGTCCTCGGCCTCCACGACGACGGTGCCCAGTCGCGGGCCCGGAGGAATCTGAATTTCCTCAAAGTCGAGTTTGCGAGTCTTGTCGGCTTCGGAGGCCATCTCCTCGTACCGCTGGAGGCGGGCCTTACTCTTGGCCTGCCGACCCCGGGCACTCTGTCGCACCCAGTCCAGTTCGTCCTTGAGTCGCCTCTGTAGCTTGACGTCCTTCTTGCCCTGGACCTCCAGGCGGGCGGCCTTGTTCTCCAGGTAGGCGGAGTAGTTTCCCTCGTACCCGTAGGCGTGGCCACGGTCGAGCTCCAGGATCCATCCGGCCACGTTGTCGAGGAAGTACCTGTCGTGGGTGACGGCGAGCACGGTGCCGGGATACTTGGCCAGGTGCTGCTCGAGCCACTGAACGCTTTCGGCGTCGAGGTGGTTGGTGGGCTCGTCGAGCAGCAACAGGTCAGGCTGTTCCAGCAGAAGCCGGCACAGCGCGACCCGGCGCCGCTCTCCCCCGGACAGCACGCTCACGTCGGCGTCCCCGGGCGGGCAGCGGAGGGCATCCATGGCCTGCTCGATTCGGCTGTCGAGTTCCCAGCCGTCGGTCTGTTCGATCTTCTCCATCAGTTCGCCCTGTTCGGCGAGCAGGGTGTCGAAGTCGGCGTCCGGCTCGGCCATGGCCGCGCTGACCTCCTCGAACCGGCGCAGGAACCCGCGCTGCTCGGCGATGGCCTCCTCGACGTTGCCCCGGACATCCTTGTCCTCCGACAGCGGCGGTTCCTGCTGCAGCAGTCCGACGGTGTAACCGGGGCTGAGTAGCGCGTCGCCGTTGGAGGGGTGGTCCAGGCCAGCCATGATCTTCAGCACGGTGGACTTGCCCGCACCGTTGGGCCCGACCACGCCGATCTTCGCGCCGGGGAGGAACGCGAGGGTGACGTCGTCGAGAATCGCCTTCTCGCCGTACGCCTTGCGTACTTTGCGCATGGTGTAGATGTACTGCGCCACTTTGTCCTGATCCTCTGGGGTCGATGTGCTGTCAGTGTCTCAACCGCGGACCCGAACCGGAAAATCCGCGGCCCCGGGCGCGGCGTCGACCGTGCCACGGCGGCCGGTTCCGTTCCGGCGTCATCGGCGGGACCCTCAGGCCGCGCCGGCCACGGCCTCGGAAGTGCCCTCCCACTCCTGGGGGTCAACCGGTTGGCCACCGGCTGGATCCGCCCGGGCCACAACCGAACGCTGGAACACCGCCGTGCCCCGGGCCAGGTCGGGGCCGACGGCGAACGCGTCCACCTCGTAGGCTGTCCGCTGCTGGCCGTTGACCTCGTAGGTGCGGGCGTGCAGGCGTCCGGTCAGTACCACCGGGTCTCCCCGGCTCATCGAGCCTGCCACATTGGTCGCCAGTCGCCGCCAGCAGGTGACGCCGAGGAACAGCGACCCACGGTCGACCCACGAGTCACTGGCCCGGTCATACCGCCGTGAGGTGGAGGCGACTCTGAAGTTCGCGACCTCGACCCCGTTGCCGGTGCGACGGAGCGTCGGGGTGTCCACAAGGTTCCCGACGACGGTAACCGTGGTGTCATACATGTGCACCACCATCCGTTCCCAACCCACGCCGCCCTGTGCCGGGCGGCGGCCGGTGCGTGCCGGCGGTTCCACGATGCCGCCCGGTCCGGATCGGCGGCCAGTGCCCGCGACCGATTGTGGACAACGTCGTGGGCCTGTGGAAAACAGACCTCCACGACCGGACCGCACCGGCTCAGGCAGCACGGACGGACCGGTTCGCCTGCACCGGTTGACCGAGCCAACCGGGTTGGGCTGGGTTGGGCTGGGCTGGATCGGGTGGGGCGGGTTGACCCGACTGAACCAGGTTGGGTCGCGGGCCCGGCTCGAAGCCACGCCCGCCCGCGTCAGAGTCCCAGGTAGGCGCGCCGCACCATGTCCGAACTCTCCAGTTCGGACGGCGTGCCGGAAAGCACGATGGAACCGGTCTGTAGCACGTACAGCCGGTCGGACATCCGCATCGCCGCCCGGAGGTTCTGCTCGACCAGAAGTACCGTGATGCCCTCGTCTCGGATCTGCCCGATCGCCTCGAATATCTGGGCGACCAGCTTCGGTGCCACGCCCAACGAGGGCTCGTCCAACATGAGCAGTCTCGGCCGGCTCATCAGCGCTCGTCCCAGGGCAAGCATCTGCTGCTCACCACCGGACAGGGTGCCGGCGGCCTGGTCAAGCCGATTCTTCAACACCGGGAACATGGTGAAGATCCGCTCCATGGTCTCGGTCCGGTGCCCGGGATCACGGTGCCGGTAGGCGCCGAGGATCAGGTTGGACCGCACCGACTGGTGCGCGAACAACCGACGCCCCTCGGGCACCAGGGTCAGCCCGAGTTTGGCCACGTCGTGTGGCGCACGCCGGGTGATGTCGTGATCCTCGAAGACCACCCGGCCGCCGATCGGCCGATGCAGCCCCGAGATCGCGGCCAGCAGGCTGGTCTTGCCGGCACCGTTGGAGCCGACCAGGCTCACCAGTTCCCCGGGATCAAGGCGCAGGCTAACTCCGGTCAGCGCCACCGCGCCCGCGTAGTCCAACCGCACGTCAGTCACTTCAAGCATTGGTCAGGACCCCAGGTAGGCCTCGAGGACCGCCTCGTCGTGTACCGCGACGTCGGGCGTGCCCTCGAAGATCTTCTGTCCGAAGTCGAGTACCACGAGATGGCGGCACAGGCTCATCACGACCTCCATCACGTGTTCGACCATGACGATGGTGACACCTCGGTTGTTGATCCCCCGCACGATCTCGGTGGCCTCGTGCGCCTCGGTCGGGGTGAGTCCGGAGAGGACCTCGTCGAGCAGGAGCAGCTTCGGTTCGGTGGCCAACGCCCGGCCCATCTCCAGCCGCTTCTTCGACGCGGCGGTGAGGCTGTCGGCCTGGTGGTATGCGATGTCGGCCAGGCCAAGCTCTTCGCAGACCTGTTCAGCCACCCGCCGTGCCGCTCGGGTGCCCCGGTGTCGTAGGTGCGCGGCGGTCACCAGGTTCTCCATGACGGTCATGGAACCGAACACCCGCATCAACTGGAACGTACGGCCCACCCCGGCCGCCGCCGCCTGGTGCGCGCTCCACCCGGTGACGACCCGACCGTCGAACCGGATGACTCCCTCGCTGGGCTGTTGCTCCCCGGCGACCATGGAGAACAACGTGCTCTTGCCGGCACCGTTCGGTCCGATCAGACCGAGGATGGTGCCCTGCTGGACCGAGAAGGTGACCTCGTTCACGGCGACCAGCCCACCGAACCGACGGGTGAGCCCCTCGACTTCCAGCACGTTGCGTGCGGTATCCGTCTCGTCGACCGCGGCCGCGGCCACAGTGTCACTACTGCTCATGAACCGTCACCAACCACCGTGACCGGAGTGGCCGGAGTGGCCGTACCCCGTACCGAGAACCGTCTGTTGACGAACCGACGAGCGCGCCGCAGCAGACCGACCAGCCCACTGGGTTCGACCACCGCGATGACGGTGATCAGCGCGCCGTAGATGAGCAGGTCGATCGGCCGGCCAGGGCTGGCCCAGTGCACGCTGGTGTAGGACTGGATGAAGATGATCGACCACCCACCCAGCAGTGGTCCCCACAGCGAACCCGCGCCGCCGAAGACCGCGATCAGTGCGATCTGGATGGAGACGGCCAGGTCCAGTGCCGAGGGTGGGTCCACGAACAGCGCGTGCATGACCTGGAACGACCCGGCCCAGGCGGTGATCGCCCCGGACAGGGCGACCGCGATCAGCTTGTACCGCCGCACCGGCACCCCGATCGCGGCGGCGGCCCGGTCGTCGTCCCGGATCGCCCGCACGTAGCGGCCGGCCTTACCACGCACGAACAGGAACGACACCAACGTCACCACGGCGAAGATCCCCAGGATGACGTAGTAGTACTGGGTCAGGTCCCGGAGCGAGAACTGCAGATTCCACAGCGACTCGTCCAACAGGGGCAGGGTGAGCCCCTCGGAACCACCCACCCAACTCCGGTCGATCGCCACGGTGAGCGCGATCTCCCCGACCGCGATGGTGGCGATGGAGAAGTAGTGCCCGCGCAGCCGGAAGCAGGGCAGGCCGATCAGCAGCCCGAACCCCGCGGCGATCACCGCGGCTGGCAGCATCGACAGCCACGGGGACATCCCGTTCATGACGAACAGCGCGGTGGTGTACATACCGGCACCGAAGAACACCGCGTGGCCGAAGGATACCTGTCCGGTGAATCCACCCAGCAGGTTCCAACCGGTGGCCGCCACCGCGAAGGTCAACGCGTTGACGCCCACGTTCTGGGCGAACCCCGAGGGGAACAGCGAGGGGTAGGCCACCAGCAGCACCGCCACCGCGGCGAGCAGGAACATTCGCCGGTACGGGAACGGCGCGCGGGCCGGTGCGGTCGCGACCCCGACCGGAGCGCTGGTCTGGTCTTCCATCGTGGCCATCAGCGGTTACCTCGCAGACCCTGTGGCCTGGCCACCACCACGACCAGGTAGATGGCCAGTGCGGCCGCGGTGGCGTAGGCCGAGGCGTACAGTCCGACGACCCCGTACACCACGCCGATCAACAGGCCGGCCAGCGCGGCCCCACCCACACTGCCGAAGCCGCCCAGGGCCACCGCGACGAACGCGACCAGTCCGAACGTCGCTCCGGCCACCGGTGACACCGTGAACTGGTT
>DATCXL010000120.1:0-4284 GCA_036565825.1 Mycobacteriales bacterium | reverse complement strand
AGCGGGAGACCAGGGCGCGGAAGGTCGGTGAACCTCCCACCGCCTCGTAGAAGGAGGTTTCGTCTGGTGTGTCGCGGTCCTGCACGCCTCGATCCTGCCCTATCGCCCGCCAACCACTCGACCCGGACCGGATCAGCGTCGAGCCGAGTCGGTGCCGGGCCGAATCGGCGTCGGACCGGTCGCGAAACCGCCTCGACGGTTGCTTCCAGGTTGGGTGCCGGTCGTCCCCGCAGGCCAGTGGTTTGAGGGGCGTGGGCATGAACCATCCGGACCAGGCGGGACTCCGGAGCCGGGGCTTCGCCCCGGCGAGGGCCTGGAACCAACCAGCTAGGCAGCCGCCTCGCCCGAGGCGTCGGTTCCGGTGGCTGGGCTGGTGGTGCGAGTCCGAAAGGTCGGATGCGGCCATATCGTGGCCAGGCCGAGCACGACCAGCGTGCCGACAAACCCGGACATGGCGATGACGGTGGTGGGAGCCAGTCGCTCAGCGAGTACGCCGGCGAAGAACATCGCCAACCCCTGGGTCACATTCGCCCCGGAGACCGCGACACCCATCGCTCGACCTCGGAACTCCGGCGGCACGGCGCGGACGAACATCGGGTTCAAAGGGAGGGCGAAGGAGTTCCCGAATCCCATCAGCATGAGTAAGGCCAGCACCACGGTCAGTGGCGGCGCCCACACGATGGGGACGAGAGAGAAGCAGGCCAGCACGGCCAGCGGGATGGTCAACCTGATCCGCAGCGCCGGCGGGCACATCCTGCCGATCAGGATGCCTCCCGCGGCGACGCCCACGGGGGCTGCGGCCAGCAGCAGACCGCCGACCTTCGGACCACCGTTCAGCTGTTCCGCCAGCGGGGCGACCAGGCCCTCGACCGAGAACGAGAACGCGGTGGCCAGCCAGAACAGCAGCAGGTACGCACGCAGGGTGCTGTTGCGGAACACGAACGCCGCGCCACTGGCGGACTCGCGCAGCACCGAACCGAGTCCGGTTCCGGTGGACTGGACGGCAGCCGGTCGGAACTTCACACCGACGGCCAGCAGCACGGCAGACAACGCGTAGGTGAACGAGTCGGCCACCAGCGCACCCTGCGGTGTCAGGGCGAGAATCACCGGACCGCCCAGGGCGAAGCCGAGGACCTGACAGAGCTGGTTGGTGATGTTGTCCAGTCCGTTGGCGACGACGTAACGGTCGCCTTCCATGATCTCGGGCATCATCGCCGCCCGCGCGGACAGGAAGGGCGGGCTGAAGATGTTGGCGACGAACAGGATGCCGATCAGGGCGGCGACCGGCATACCCGGTATCGCCAGGGTGGCCACCAGGACGGCGCGGATGATGTCACAGACGACCGTCACGGTTCGTCGGGGGAGCCTGTCGGCGTAGGCGGAGAGTAGCGGCCCGCCGACCACCCAGGGGATGAACGACACGGCGAAGGTGGCCGCGGCCAGTGTCGGGGAGTGGGTGCGGTCGAAGACGAGGAAGGTCAGCGCGACCTTGGCGAGCTGGTCACCGATCTGGGACAACACGTTCGCCGTGAACAGGTGGACGTACTCGTTCACCGCGAACACGTCGCGGTAGGTGGCGGCTCGGTCGTCCACCGGTACTCCTTCCAGGTTCCCAGGGCGGCCGCTCGCGTCGGTAGCGGGGGCATCACCTCCGGCTCCGCCGTTGTCACCGCCGATCACCGTACGGCTCCGATGCCTCGAGGTGTCTCCCATATCGCAGAGTGTGAACCACTCCGCGCGTCTGGCTCAGCCTCAACGACTCTGTCCGGCCTCTTTCATATGCTGTAGGTGGCCCAGTAGGACACCCACTATCGACAGAAGCACGAAAGTGTTACTTGGCCGTGACCTAACGTGGTCGTTTCGGTCTGTCGACCGATGTCGGTAGCGCTGACAGCCGAGTGGTCCGCGCCGGTCGGCCCACCGTCGTTGGGCAGAGGGCTGTCCGCGTCGGGGAGGCTCAGGCCCGATATGGCCATGGATCAGCCGCCCGATGGTGGGATGGCCGCGAGGTGGAGACCACCTGTTGGTGGAAGCCCGGATGGTCGTCCCGGGTGCGTGCCGGGGGCCCGTCGGGGGGCCGCCAGACGGGCGACCGCCGCCTGTCCGGGCGCCTGACGGTCGACAGAACAGCACCTCGGGCCCCGATTGTCCGAATTAACCTGGATGCCTTGCTGTCCGGCGGTCACGAGCCCGCCGGTCCCGCACCGGAGAGGCCTCCACCCTCGGGTGGTCGGCCCTCCGGGGGCCGGATGTCGACAACGCAGATGGGCGGGTTCTGTCCCAGATTCCCGAGACGCCGCAGATCCCATCCCCGAGATGCCAGAGATGCCCGAAGCATCGAAGGCTTGTACCCGACCGGCGCCCCGGAGGCCATCACCCGCGGTGAGGACGGGTGGCGCGTGTGTCAGGAGGCGGAGATACCTTCCTGTTCCAGCCGATCCCTGACCCGGCGACGCAGTTCGCGGCCAACCCGCCACTGCTCACCTGGGCGCGTCTTGGCGGTGAGCCGCAGTTGGGCGCTGTCGGTGGTGAGCTGCTCCACCCCGAGAAGCTGCGGTTCTTCGATCATGAACTCGGCCCACTCCTCGTCGCGCCACATCTGGTCGGCGACCTCCTTCATGACCGAGCCGGCCCGGTCGAGGTCGGTCGTCCGCGGGAACGACAGGTCAAGCACCACCTGCCCGTAGCCCTGACTCTTGTTACCGACCCGCGCGATCGTGCCGTTCCGGACGTACCAGACCGTTCCATTCACGTCCCGCAGTCGCGTGGTACGCAGGCCGACACTTTCCACCGTGCCCGACGCATCGTCCACGTCGATGACGTCACCAACCCCGTACTGGTCCTCCAGGATCATGAAGACGCCGGCGAGGAAGTCCTTGACCAGGCTCTGCGCGCCGAAGCCGACCGCCACGCCGACGATCCCGGCACTGGCGATGATCGGCGCCAGATCTATCCCGAGTTCACCGAGGATCAGAACGAACGCCAGCGACAGCACGGCGAACGACACGATGCTGCGCAGGATGGCCCCGACGGCCTCCGCCCGCTGACGCCGCCGTTCGGAGACCACCGCGCCCTCGAGCAGGCTGCCCAGGTTGCCCAGGCCGGCGCGGTCTCGCAGCGGCCGTAGCAGCCCGGGGGTGCGACCCTCGGCACTGGTCCGGGTAAGCCGGCGGATGGTCCGGTGCAGCAGGGCCCGGACGGCCATCGCGACCAGGACGATCAGCAGGATCGCCGCCGGTTTCGCGATGAGGACGTCCGAACCGTCAGCCAGCCACCCGACATGGGTCAGGTTGTAGACATGCGCGCACAGGGTCTCCGGATCGTCGACGCACGCCGGCCTGGCACTGAACAGGGACAGCGGGTCACGCGGCTCAGTCACCGGTTCTTGCTACCTCATCCGCGAACTCACCCGCAGACCGCCCCCTGGCACGGGCCGTCGTCGGCCGCACTCGGTGACAGGAAAAGGTGTTTCCAGGGTCGAACGCCGCGTGGTGACGGTCTCGACGGTGGCTTGATCGCGGTGAACGGCGGTAAACGCGTGCGCTGGCGGCCGTTGTCAGGTTCACTGAATCATCGCGGAGGTGAGCCCGTGACCCACACTGCTGTCACGTTGTTGCTCAACGCGACGTACGAGCCGCTCTGCGTCGTGTCCTCCCGCCGTGCGGTGGTGCTCGTGTTGAGCCAGAAGGCCGTACCGGTGGAGGAGGGGGACGGTTTTCTGCGCAGCGTGTCGCGCACGGTGCCGGTGCCGGCGGTCGCCCGGCTGACCCGGTTCGTCCGAGTCCCGTACCGGGCCCAGGTACCACTCACCCGCAAGGCGGTGTTCGCGCGTGACGGTGGTCGGTGTGCCTACTGTGGGGCTCCGGCCACCAGCATCGACCACGTGATCCCACGGAGCCGCGGTGGCCAGCATGCCTGGGAGAACGTGGTCGCCTCCTGTGGGCGGTGCAACCACGCCAAGGCCGACCGGGCGATCTCCGAGCTCGGCTGGCGGTTGCGGACCGTGCCACGGGCGCCGACCGGCGTGTCCTGGCGGGTGCTCGGAGCGCGTCCGCCCGATCCGCGGTGGAGCGCGTATCTGGACGGCGACACCCACGCGACCGCGACTGCCTAGACGGTCGGTTCCAGGCTGTCTACTGATCGTCCCGGTGGGCCAGCGGGTTTGGGGGCGCTGTGGGGTGGAGCGAAGCTCCCCCAACAGAAGGCAACGCAGCACCATGCTCCCTTTCGGGGGGACCCCGGAGCCGGGGCTCCACCCCGGCGAGGGCCTGGAACCAACTGTCC
>DATCXL010000108.1:0-2020 GCA_036565825.1 Mycobacteriales bacterium | reverse complement strand
TGGCGGCAGGTGGTACACGGATGGCCCGGCCTGCGCGCCACGGACCTCACCCGGCTGGCCCTGTCGACCGCCCGGGCGGGCCGTCCGGCCTGATCCGGGCCTGGTCAGTGGGGTCACGGTCCCGCGCGGCCCCGGGAACGGGGGTGGGACGGTCGGATGTCGTCCCGTCGGCGGCGTGCTGGAAGAACCGGAGGAGTTCCACCGGGAAGGGCATCACCAGCGTGCTGTTCTTCTCCGAGGCGACATCGACCACCGTCTGCAACAGGCGCAGTTGCAGCGCCCCGGGGGTGGCTGCCATCGCATGTGCGGCCTGGGCCAACTTCCGCGACGCCTGGAACTCCCCGTCCGCGGCAATGACCCGGGCCCTCCGCTCGCGCTCCGCCTCGGCCTGCCGCGACATGGACCGCTTCATCGAGTCTGGCAGCGCGACG
Source organism: Mycobacteriales bacterium (assembly GCA_036565825.1). Taxonomy (GTDB): domain Bacteria; phylum Actinomycetota; class Actinomycetes; order Mycobacteriales; family DASULA01; genus DASULA01. The sequence goes on along the minus strand of DATCXL010000108.1, from coordinate 1,589 downwards.
TCCTTGACCTCGACCCGTTCGATCAGCAACCCCCAGGGCTGCTCGGTGGGCACGTCGATGACCGCCTTCAGTTCGGCGTTGATCTTCTCCCGGTCCGACAGCAGCGTGTCCAGGTCGGCCCGGCCGATGACCGAACGCAACGACGTCTGGGCTACCTGAGACACGGCGTTCGGGTAGTTCTGCACGTTGACGATGGCCTTGACCGGGTCGACCACCCTGAAGTACACGACCGCGTCCACGACCAGCGTGACGTTGTCGCGGGTGATGGCGCCCTGTGCGGGCACGCCCATCACCGCGGTCTGCAATGACACCTTCACCATGTGGTCCACGAAAGGGACGATCAGTCGAAGGCCGGGCTCCCGGACCTGCGGCAGCAGTCGGCCAAACCTGAACACGATTCCTCTCTCGTACTGCTGCACCGCACGCACGCTGGCGGCCAGGAGTATCAGCGCCAGAATCACCACGATCACGATGACGACGACGGCAGCGCCCACGACGCACCCATACCCGCATCAGCGCCGCCCACCCCAGCACCATCGAGAATGTGCATTTTCTGGACAGGTCGGTCATCACGCCAGCCGCAGCACCACGGGTGGGTTCCGACTGGTCGGCTGACGCCAAGGTGTCTGTCAATCTTCCCGTGGGTCAGAGGGGTTGAGGGTCACGAACCAACCTGACCATCCTGATCACGCCGTTACATGGGGTTTGAGGGGGTGCGGGGTGGAGCGAAGCTCCACCCCGCAGAGGGCAGCACAGCACGCCAGCTAACTGCCCACCGAACCTCCGGAGCCGGGGCTCCGCCCCGGCGACAGCCTGGAACCACTCAGCTATGGTCGGGCCGTGACATCGAACCGGCCCGACGCCGAGGGGGTCACCGGGGCGGCTGCCGAGGCTGTCGCCGAACCGCTCGTTGGGTCGGCTGTCGAGCCCGTTGCCGAGCCGGTTCCTGAACCGCTGCCGCCGTTGCTGGTGGTGGACGCCGCCAACGTGGTCGGGTCCGTGCCAGATGGCTGGTGGCGTGATCGCCACGCGGCCAACGAGCGGCTGCGCGACCGCCTGCGTGACGTTGCCGCCACCGGGCTGGACCCGGCAGGCGGCAGGGTGCCGGACTGGGCCCGCCGTCCCGGCCTGGAGGTGGTGCTGGTGGTGGAGGGCCGAGCCCGTGCGGTAGAGGGCATCGGGACGGTGCGGGTGGTGCCCGCGCCCGGATCCGGTGACGACGCCATCGTTGAGGTGGTGCGCCGCGACGGGGCCGGTCGCCGATGCCTGGTCGTCACCTCGGACCGGGAACTGCGCGCCCGAGTCCTCACGCTTGGCGCCGAGGTCGCCGGCCCCGCGGTGGTGCTCCCGTAGTACCTGCCTCTGTCCTGTTCCACACGTGGAGCAGACAGAGCGCCAAAGGCGCCGCCGGGCGGTTTCCCGCCCGGCGGCGCCTTCAGCTCGGCTCGTTGAGAGCCGCTCAGATCTTGTAGTAGGCGCTCAGCTCGAAGAGTCCGTGCTGACAGACCGGACCAAAGCTCCACGGCACCGGGAACGGCCTGAACTGGTACGACGGCCACACCCACAGCCAGGCCGGATCCGGCTCGCAC
>DATCXL010000103.1:0-4255 GCA_036565825.1 Mycobacteriales bacterium | reverse complement strand
TCCGCAGGGACCTGCTCCCGGCTGCCGACGGTCCGCTGCGGGTGGTGCTCGGGCCTAACGACGACTGGTTCGAATCCGACTCGGTGGGTGACCTGCTGGGCGGCCCGTACACGGTCAGCACGTCCAGCAACCGGGTCGGCGTGCGACTGGTCGGCACCCCGCTGCGGCGCGGCCGAGCCGGCGAACTGGCCACCTCGGGGATGGTCACCGGAGCGATGCAGGTGCCACCGGACGGCCAGCCGATCGTGCTGTTGGCCAACCACGGGCCCACCGGCGGCTACCCGGTCGTCGCGGTGGTGGCCACCGTGGACCTGCCGCGAGCCGGACAGGCGCGTCCGGGCGGCACGCTGTCGTTCACCGCGGTCAGCCGTGAACAGGCGGTGGCGGCCTACGCGCGACTGCGCACCGCGATCACCCGGGCTGTGTCGGCCTGATCGCCGGCCCGACCCGGTACCGGTACTGGTGGTGACGGGCGAAGCCCAGCCGGTCGTAGAGCGCCAGCGCGCCAATGTTCGTCTGAGCCACCTGTAGGTAGATCCTGCTCGCACCCTGCGTGTCGGCCCACTCCAGTACCGCGCGCAGCAACCGGCTGGCCAGTCCCTGCCGGCGCTGGTCCTCGCGCACCTCCAACGCGGTCAGACCGACCCAGTCCTGGTCGACCACGGCGCGGGCCACGGCGAGGGTCTGACCGTCCCGCACCGACGAGGCGAACACCACGCGAGGGTGCGAGGTCATGATCTGGACGGCGACCGGGGGCAGGTCCGGGGCGCCGCGATGGTGGTACCCCGTGAGCCACTCCGGATCGGGTTCGGACGCCAGCCGTGTGGTGAGGTCGCCGGGCGGCACCGGAGTGGACCCAGGATCACCGGCCGCAGCGCCGAGGACGGCTGGCAGGCCTGCGGTGAGCACGTAGGTCGGGTCGTGTGCCAGGTACCCCCGCTGATGCAGTTCGGTGTCCAGGTCGGCCCGGACGGGCAGCGGTAGCTGGAAACGTGCCGGTAGTCCCCGTGCGTCGTACCAGGACTCCACCCGGGCCAGCGCGACGGGCGCCGGCAGTCCCGGATCGTCAAGCGGCAGTACCGAGTTGGCTCGGTTGGTGAACCCGGCACCGGCCCGCAGCAGCCAACCGCCGATGCGCTCGGTGTCCGGCGCCGGCCAACCCAGCGCGGCCACCGCCTCCAGGGCAAGCACGTCGGCGCGGGTGGTGCGTACCGGCGCCGGCGGCACGCCCTTGATCAGGTGAACCTCGGACACGGGAACGCTGACCCTGCTGCCGTCTGCCCGGCGTACCACCAGCGCGTCGCCGTCGGCCGCCTCCAGGTGGCCCAACACGTCGGAGTAGCGTGATCGGCCGTGTCGCGGCCCAACTGACCGGCGCACCACCACGCGGTGTCCGACCAGGTCCAACCACACGATGTGACCCCCCTGCATGACTGTTGGTTCGGATACCGCGATACTAGGCGCGTGAATGCGGACCCTCGCCGGGGCGCAGCCCCGGCTCCGGGGCTCCGTGGTATGGGGCACGGCGCTGTGCTGTCTTCCGTGTGGGGAGCTTCGCTCCACCCCACACCCCCCTCGGACCGCACAGAATCGCGACAGATCGCGACGCGGAACCGTGCCAGGCAACACCGTTTGGGACTTAGCAGAGCGTTGGTTGTACTGAGAGGATCGCACCCGTGACCTACGTCATCGCCGAGCCCTGTGTGGACGTGCTCGACAAGGCGTGCATCGAGGAGTGCCCCGTCGACTGCATCTACGAGGGCAACCGCATGCTCTACATCCACCCGGACGAGTGCGTGGACTGCGGGGCGTGTGAGCCGGTGTGCCCGGTCGAGGCGATCTTCTACGAGGACGACCTCCCGGAGAAGTGGAAGGACTACTACCAGGCGAACGTCGACTTCTTCGACGACCTGGGTTCGCCCGGCGGTGCCTCCAAGATCGGGAAGATCGAGAAGGACCACCCACTGGTACAGGCGTTGCCGCCGCAGTCCGGCGGCGAACACTGACCGGCGGGGCCAGTCGCGCTTCCTGGGCCGACCGGCTCCCGGTGTTTCCGTGGGATCTACTCGGTGCGCATGCCCGGCGGGCCGCCGAACACCCCGACGGGGTGGTGGATCTGTCCATCGGTACACCGGTCGACCCGGTACCCGACCTGGTCCGTCAGGCCCTGGCCGCCTGTTCTGACACGCCCGGGTACCCGGCCACAGCCGGCTCCCTGGTGTTGCGGCAGGCCGTGGTGCGCTGGCTGACCGACCGGTTGGGCGCGCATGGTGTCGAACCGGACGCGGTGCTGCCCACGGTCGGGTCGAAGGAACTCATCTCGCTGCTGCCGTTCCTGCTTGGCGCCCGCCCCGGTGACCGGGTGTTGCTGCCGCGGCTGGCCTACCCCACCTACGACGTGGGTGCCCGGCTCGCCGGCTGCCAGCCCGAGCCCTGTGACGAACCACCCGCCGACCCGGCCGGGGTCGCCATGGTCTGGCTGAACTCGCCGTCAAACCCCACCGGTCGGATCCTGCCGGTGGCCGAACTGCGCGGCTGGGTTGACTGGGGGCGCCGACACGGCGTGCCGATCGTGGTCGACGAGTGCTACGTGGAGCTGGGCTGGGAGGCCGAACCCCGGTCGGTGCTGCATCCGGACGTGTGCGGTGCCGACCACACCGGCGTGCTCGCGGTGCACTCGCTGTCCAAGCGGTCGAACCTGGCCGGCTACCGGGCCGGGTTCGTGGCCGGCGACCCTCGACTGGTGGCGGGTCTGCTCGACGTGCGCAGACAGATCGGGCTGATCGTGCCGGCACCGGTGCAGGCCGCCATGGTGACCGCGCTGGGCGATGCCGTACACGTACACGAGCAGCGGAACCGGTACGCCGCCCGTCGGGCCGCGCTGTGGTCGGCTCTGGGCGCGGCCGGGTTCGTGGTGGAGCACTCCGAGGCCGGGTTGTACCTGTGGGCAACCCGAGGCGAGGACTGCTGGGAGTCGGTTGGCTGGCTGGCCGACCAGGGCATCCTGGTGGCCCCCGGCGCGTTCTACGGCGAGTCCGGTCAGCGGCACATCCGGGTGGCCCTCACCGCCACCGACGAGAGGGTCGCCGCGGCGGTCAGCCGGCTGGCCGGGTAACCATTCAGCCGGGCGGTCCAGGGAGCGCCGACGTGTCATCGTCGGTCCTGTCACCGACAGACGGATTGTTGTCACGTTGTTTCGCCGGGGATGGGTTGACGCGAATCGTGTCCGGTCCTCTACTGAGGTGTCCGAGCATCTCGTTCCTCGGAGGTCCCCATGATTCGGTTGGCCGGTGGCTGTGGCTGTGGGTCCGGATGCACCTGTGGTTGTCAGCAGGGCAGGCCGTGCACCTGCGGCGGTAAGTGCGGCGGTAAGTAGGAGGATCATGCCCTGACAGGGCGGGCCGAGCGGCACCCACCCGATGGGTTGGGAGGGCACCGTGAGGTACGCACCCCAGGGCCCCGCCATCAGGCGGCTGGAGTGGATGCTCGACGGTCTGTGGGGTGACGAGGCCTGGGGCCACGACGTGGCCGAGGCGCTGGCACCCGAGTACACCGTGAGGGTTGCCCCGGACGAGTTCGCCAGGCGGATGCGGGCACGGTCCACCTCGTATGCTCCGCTGGGTGTGGTCGGCGTCGAGGCCACCGGCCACACGGCCAGAGCACGGATTCGCCATGTGAACGGGCAGGTTGACGTCCTCGGCTGTGAGGTGGAAACCGAGCCGCCGCACCGGATCACGGCGACGTGGCTGGCCGGCCAGGTCCCGGCGGGCACGACAGCCCGCCTGCCGACTGACTTCGCCGGGTACGACATCCCTCGCTGTGCGGGCCGGTCGATGGTGGTCTTCTCTGGCGTTCCGGGTAGCGGCAAGAGCACGCTTGCCGATGCGGTCGGCGCTCGGCTGCACGTTCCGGTCTTCGCCATTGACTGGTTGCTGGGCGCTCTCACTCCGTATGGCGGGCGTCATCTCGACGGGCTTGCCGGCATCGGGTACGAGCAGTTGACGACTCTTGCGGTCCGGCAGTTCGCGCTCGGCCAGTCGGTGATTCTCGACGCGCCGGTTGAGGACCCCGCGACGCGGGGGCGCTGGCGGAGCCTCGCGTCGCGCGTCGGCGCGCGGTTCAAGGTGATCACGTGCGTCTGTGCCGATCCGAACGTGCATCGCACCAGGGTCGAGGGCCGCGTCCGCGGCATCCCGGGCTGGCACGACGCGGGCGACTGGGCTGATGTCTCCCGTCGCCTCGGGAGGTTCACGCC
>DATCXL010000528.1:0-5780 GCA_036565825.1 Mycobacteriales bacterium | reverse complement strand
CGCCCGCGCCAGCCGGCGGGCCCGCTCGGCCGGGCCGGACGCGTCGTCCTCGGCGCGGGCACGGTTGATGGTCAGCAACGGAGAGGTCTCGGTCAGGCCGTAGATCTGCATGAACTCCCAGCCCAGTTCGGCCTCGATCCGGGCGATGGTGCGTGAGGGCGGCGGCGCGCCGGCGCAGACCAGGCGGGCACGGTCCCGGCCGGGTACCGGCCCGTCCCAGGACCTGGCACGATCCAGCACGGTGTTCCAGACCGCGGGCGCACCACACATCAGCGTGACACCATGCTGGTCGATCCTGCGCAGGATCTCTGTGCCGTCGACCTTGCGCAGAACGACCTGTGGCACCCCCATGCCGGCCAACGCGTAGGGCATGCCCCAGCCGTTACAGTGGAACATCGGCAACGTGTGCAGGTAGACGTCCCGGTCGCTGACCGTGGTGTGCATCGCGAAGGTGACCGCGTTGACCCACACGTTGCGGTGGGTGAGCTGTACACCCTTGGGCCGGGCGGTCGTCCCACTTGTGTAGTTCAGTGTGGCGGTGGCGTCCTCGTCTGGTTCTGACCACGGCACTGGTTCGCGGTCCGGGCGGAGCAGTTCGGTGTCGCTGGGTGCGCCCAGGACGAACCGGTGACGCACCGGGATGTTGGCCACCATCTGTTCCAACTCGGGGTCGACAAGCAACACGCTGGCCCCGCTGTGGTCAACGATGTAGGCGATCTCCTCGGGTCGCAGCCGGAAGTTCACCGGCACCAGCACCCGACCCGAGGAAGGCACCGCGAGTAACAGTTCGAGCAGCCGACCCGAGTTGTGGCTCACCACGGCGACCCGTTCGCCCACGCCGACACCCAACTCGTCCAGTCCTGCCTGGATCGCCCGGGCACGGCGGGCGAGTTCGCCATAGGTCAGTGATCCCAGACTGGCCGCCGGTTGGTCGGGTTCGTCAATGATCCCGATCCGGTTGGGAAAGACGGCCTCCGCCCGATACAGAAAGTCGCTGGTGGTGAGGGGAACTCGCATGGACGGCTCCTTCTTGCATCCTGTCGACGCGGCTGGGTCGAACGTTAGCGCCACACCAACGGCCAGTGGCCACGATCCGAGACGTCCAACACACCCGACCGCACAGTGACGCGGCACGGTCAGCGCGGCGACGGTGGCTCAACCGCCGTGTCCGGGTCGGGACCGACATCGGGGCGCGCGTCCTGGTCGTTCGACCCGGAGTCGGACACCGCGCGGACAGCGGCCTGCCCAGCCTGGCCCACGTCGGTCGTATCCACGTCGGCCGGATCCGCCCCGGGCGTCCCGGTGGCCGGCTGGTGGGGGGTGGACCCGAACCGCGTACCGCCGACGTCAGCCCGTGCCGTCCCGTCGGCCGAGGCAGCCCGAAGCGGCACCTCGACCAGCTCCCCCACGGTCCGGGCGCCCGCACGGGCCAGCCGCCGGGCGACCAGCGGCCGCTCGACGACCGCGGCAGCGATGATCACCGCGACCCCGGTGGCCCAGCCGAAGAACACGTCCACGGCGTAGTGCTCCCCGGAGTACACCAGCGCGGCGCCCATCGCCATCGGGTAGCAGGCAAGTGGAATCCGCCACCACCATCGGACCCGGCGGATGAAGAACAGTGCGATCAGGGTGGCGTAGGCGGTGTGCAGGGACGGCATTGCCGCGACCAGGTTGACCGCCGCCTGGCCCTTGGACAGCACCTGACCAGCATGGTTGAGACCAAGCTCGGTCCACCCCCGGGAGGTGAGCCGGGCCACCGGATCGATCACCCCGTCCCGGGACGCCAACCACGGAGGTGCGGCCGGATAGAGGATGTAGACCGACACGCCCACGAAGGCCAGCGCGATGACCCGGCTGATGAACCGGGCCCACTCCCTCCGGTTGCGCAGCCACAACACCGCGGCGACCACCGGGGTGGCCACGAAGTGCGACGTGTACACCAGGGTGACCGCGGCGTCATACCAGTGCACAACGCCCGGGGTGTAGAAGTGCTGCTGCATCCACTGGGTGGGTAGCACGCCGTGGAACATCCACAGATCGGCGTTGATCGGCCCATGCACGTGGATGGGCATGCCCAACCCGTCGGCGAAGCCCCGGGTGTAGTCGTAGACCACCAGCACCGCGGTGAACGGCAACCAGTCCAGCAGGACCCCACCGAAGGACCGCCAGCCACGGCCAAGGCAGCGGATCCCCAGGCCGGCCACGATCCACAGAACCAGACCCTCGCGGTCGGTGGGGATGCCGACCAGCAACACGAACAGCGAGAGGATGGCGCAGTAGGCAACCGCGGTCCGCCGGCGGATCCGCCGCCAGCGCCGCTCGCGGACTTCCACCTCGGTCACCTCGATGGACTCCGGCGCAAGCCGTACCGAGGTTTCCGCAACCGCCATGATCTCTCCAGATCCGGTATCGACAGAGCTGGTCCGCAGGTGGGGGATCTTCCGGTTCGCCGGTCCAAGGGCGGGACGCTTCCTCCTGTACCTGCCTGTGGTGATGTCTGGTGCCAACAGGGAGTCAACGAGTTAACCAGACACCATCCAGACGTGGATCGCCGGGAGCACCACGCCGACCAGAACCACAGCGAACCGGCCCCTGCACCGACACCCGGTGCACCCTGGTCCGCACACCACCACTCGCAGTTCGCCGGGAGACACCAGCCGCGTCGGTCGGTTTCTGGTGCAACCAGCACTTCTGGTGCAGACCAGTAGAGTCCACCGCGGCCACCACGGGTAGCCGACCGGCCTCCCATATCAACCGGCACGCTCACCCAGCGTGTGCGGCCAGCCCTGGCCGGCGGTATGTCCGACATCAGTCACCGTCCGCACACCCTCGACGCTACCTGGTGACCATGCCCGGTATCGGCAGGATCACGCCCGGGTCGGACGCATACTCGGCGAGCGGTGCGGAAGGATGGATCCAGACGAGAGGAGACCTACGGTGACAGGCGCTGCTGGCAGGGACAGCTTCGGTGCTCGCGACTCGTTGCGGGTGGGCGAGGCGTCGTACGAGATCTTTCGGCTGGATACCGTGGACACCGAGCGGCGGTTGCCGTTCAGCCTGCGGATCTTGCTGGAAAACCTGCTCAGAAACGAGGATGGCGCCCACATCACCGCCGAGGATATCCAGGCGCTGACGCAGTGGGACCCCACCGCCCGGCCAACCACGGAGATCCAGTTCACCCCGGCCCGGGTGGTTATGCAGGACTTCACCGGGGTACCCGCGGTGGTGGACCTGGCCACCATGCGGGAGGCCATGCGTGACCTGGGTGGCGACCCCGCCCTGATCAGCCCCCTGGCGCCGGCCGAGTTGGTCATCGACCACTCGGTGATAGCGGACCTGTTCGGCACCCCGGACTCGTTCGCGCGCAACGTCGAGTTGGAGTACCAGCGCAACCGGGAGCGGTACCAGTTCCTCCGCTGGGGGCAGACCGCGTTCGACGACTTCCGGGTCGTCCCGCCCGGCACCGGCATCGTGCACCAGGTGAACCTCGAGTACCTGGCCCGTGTCGTGTTCGCCCAGGGCAACCAGGCCTACCCGGACACCCTGGTGGGTACCGACTCGCACACCACCATGGTCAACGGCCTGGGCGTGCTGGGATGGGGTGTCGGCGGTATCGAGGCCGAGGCCGCCATGCTCGGCCAGCCGGTGAGCATGCTCATCCCCAACGTGGTCGGCTTCAAGCTCACCGGCGAGCTTCCGGATGGCGCGACCGCCACCGACCTGGTGCTCACCATCACCGAGATGCTGCGCGGCGTGGGAGTGGTCGCCAAGTTCGTCGAGTTCTACGGCCCGGGCGTGGCCGCGGTGCCGTTGGCCAACCGGGCCACCATCGGAAACATGAGCCCGGAGTACGGCTCGACCTGCGCGATCTTCCCGATCGACGAGGAGACCATCCGGTATCTGCGCTTCACCGGACGATCGACCGACCGGGTCGCGTTGGTGGAGTCCTACGCCAAGGAACAGGGACTCTGGCACGACCCGAACCACGAGCCGGCCTACAGCCAGCGGCTGGAACTGGACCTGTCCAGCGTCGTCCCGTCGATCGCCGGACCGAAGCGGCCGCAGGACCGGGTTCCGCTGGCCAGGGCCAAGGCCGGCTGGCGGCGGGCCGTGCGTGACTTCGCCACCGACGGCGCCAGCGTCGACGCCTCCTCGGCCAACTCGTTCCCGGCCAGTGACGTGCCCACCCCGACCCACAACGGCCGCCCCCGCAAGCCCACCTCGGTGCGGCTGGCTGACGGCACCGAAACCGAGGTCGACCACGGTTCGGTGGTGATCGCGGCGATCACCTCCTGCACCAACACCTCGAACCCGTCGGTCATGATCGGTGCCGCGCTGGTGGCCAAGAAGGCGGTGGAGCGCGGGCTCACCAGCAAGCCGTGGGTGAAGACCAGCCTGGCCCCGGGCTCGAAGGTGGTCATGGACTACTACAACCGCGCCGGGCTGACGCCCTACCTGGAGAAACTCGGCTTCTACCTGGTCGGCTACGGCTGCACCACCTGTATCGGAAACTCCGGCCCGTTGCTCGGGCCGGTCTCCGAGGCGATCAACGAAGCGGACCTGGCCGCGGTGTCGGTGCTGTCGGGCAACCGCAACTTCGAGGGCCGGATCAACTCCGACGTGAAGATGAACTACCTGGCCTCACCGCCGCTGGTGGTGGCCTACGCACTGGCCGGCACGATGGATCTCGACCTGACCACCGAGCCGCTGGGCACCGGCACGGACGGTCGGCCGGTCTTCCTGTCCGACATCTGGCCGACCAGCCGGGAGATACAGGACGTTGTCGAGTCGGCAATCGCCTCGGAGATGTTCACCAAGGACTACTCCGACGTGTTCGCCGGTGACGAGCGCTGGCAGTCGCTCCCCACGCCGTCGGGGAACATCTTCGAGTGGGACCCGGAGTCGACCTACGTACGCAAGGCCCCGTACTTCGACGGTATGGGCGCCGAACCCGAGCCGGTACGCGACATCAGCGGCGCACGGGTACTGGCCAAGCTCGGCGACTCGGTGACCACCGACCACATCTCCCCGGCCGGAGCGATCAAGACCGACTCGCCGGCGGGCCGGTACCTCACCGAACACGGCGTGGAGCGGCGCGACTTCAACTCCTACGGCTCCCGGCGCGGCAACCACGAGGTGATGATCCGCGGCACATTCGCCAACATCAGGTTGCGCAACCAGCTCGCACCGGGCACCGAGGGTGGTATCACCCGGCACATGCCCGACGGCGAACAGCTGACCATCTTCGACGCGGCGATGCGTTACGCCGACGAGGGTGTGCCGCTGATCGTGCTGGCCGGCAAGGAGTACGGGTCAGGATCGTCGCGGGACTGGGCCGCCAAGGGCACCATGCTGCTGGGTGTGCGGGCGGTGCTGGCCGAGTCCTTCGAGCGGATCCACCGGTCGAACCTGATCGGGATGGGAGTCCTGCCGCTCCAGTTCCGGAACGGGGAGAACGTCCAGACGCTCGGTCTGACCGGTGCGGAGACCTATGAGGTCACCGGGATCGCCCAGATCAGCGACGGGGATGTTCCCGAGGAGGTCACGGTCAGCGCCGACGGTAGGGAGTTCCGCGCGGTGGTCCGGATCGACACCCCAGGGGAGGCCGACTACTACCGGCATGGCGGAATCATGCAGTACGTGCTGAGGTCGCTGCGCTCCCGCTGACTCGGCGGCTCCGGCGCGGGCCGGTGTCAGGCACACGGAGTTGGTTGGCCAACGCGGTGCGGTGATCGGGGTGAGGACGGCGGGGCCGTGGGCTCTTCGGGAGCCCGCGGCCC
>DATCXL010000056.1:0-2878 GCA_036565825.1 Mycobacteriales bacterium | reverse complement strand
CGCGCAGTTGGCCCATGAAGGCCACGACCCAACCCCCCGCCACGAGCCGGACCAGTGCCGTGGGCGCGTGTCGGGGTTCGCGTGCGCCCAGGATCCGGGCCAGCGCGGGCAGCCACTCGCCCAACCGGGCAGGCTCGTCGTCGACAACGTTGAGCGCCCCGGAGGTGCCCTTGTCCAGCGCCGCCACCACCGCACTGGCGGCGTCGTGGGCGTGGGTGAAGGAGAAGGTCCCGGTGCCCTTTCCGACGATGGGCACCTTGCCGGCGCGAACCTGTCGGACGAACGATCCGTCGGCGGCGTAGATCGAGCCCGGCCCGTACAGGTGCCCGAACCGCAGCACCAGTCCGTTGGCCTCGGCGGTGAGCCGCTCCATCTCCCGCACCGCGTCCAGCACCGGGACGAACTGCCTGGGCGGGTTCGGCCAGAACGGCGTGTCCTCGTTGGCGGCACCGGCACCGTTCGGGTCGTAGGCGAAGGCGACCCCCTGGGTGATCACCCGTCGCACCCCGGCCCTGTCGGCCGCCTCCACCAGGTTGTGGGTCCCCTCCGCGCGCAGCCGGTTGGTCACGGCGAAGTCCCGCGCCATCTTCTTCGGGTTGATCTCGTCGGGGATCGCGGTGGCCATGTGCACGATGGCGTCGGGTTTCGACTCGCCCACCGCGCGGATGACCGCGGATCGGTCGAGCAGGTCGGCGACCACGGCTCTGGCGCCGGTCTTCTCGGTGTCGGCGACGCGGCCAGTCGACCGGGCCAGCGCGACAACGTCGTGTCCGACCGAGGTGAGTAGTGGCACCAGCCGGTTACCGATCACTCCGGTGGCTCCGGCCACAAGAACCCGCACGGTTGTCCTCCCAGCGACACGGTCCCCGCCACGTGCGGGAACGCTTCGGCACCGGGACGGACGGGGGGGCACCGATGTGACGATCGGCCGTGGTGATCTGGGCCACACACGTGCGAGGACGCGGGCCGTGGGTGACCTGCTGAGGCCCCTGTGTCCGGGTCAGGACGGTGGGGGCAGCGGGGTGGCGCCCAGGTCCCGCAGCATCTGCTCCATCGAGATCACCTCGGCCGACTGGGCCTTCACCATCGCCCTGGCCAACTCCCGAACCACCGGCTGGTTGGCGTGGTCGACGGCGTACTGCGCCATCGGGAGGCCGCCCTGGTGGTGCTGGATCATGAGTTGCAGGAACAGCACGTCCAGCGCCCTACCCTTGGCGTCGCGCAGGGCGGCCAACTGCTCCGGAGTGGCCATCCCCGGCATGAGCCCGTTCGCGCTGTGTTCCATGTGGGACTCCGAGGCCGGCATCCAGCCCATCGGTTCGCCCGGGTTGTTTGGGTTCTTACCCCAGATCTCCAGCCAACCACGCAACTGGCCGACCTGGTCGAGCTGACCGGTCTCGATGTCGAACGCCAGCAGCCGGACCGCCGGGTCGGTGCTGCGGTCGCGGGTTATCCCAGCCATCTCGATGGCCTGCTGGTGGTGGGTGATCATGTCCCGGGCGAAACCGACCTCCACCGAGGTGTCGGCCGGTACCGGTACCACCGAGGCCGGGTCCGGTCCACCGGTCACCGTGCCCAGCGCGAAGCCGGCGGCGCCCAGGGCCAGTGTGATCACGGCGACCAGGGCGGTGACCAGCCATCGCGCTGGACCCGCCGGAGCGGGCGTCGGGTCCAGCGCGACGTCATGGTCGATGGTGCTTGTCACGGCTTCGCACTCGGTGACGCGCTCGCGTCGGACGAGCCGCTGGCGGTGGGAGCCGGTGTGCCGCTCGGCGCCGTGGCCGGCGGGAGACTCTGCGCCCCGTCCTGGTCAGGCGAGGCCGGGTTGGCCTTGAATTCCGGGTTCACGCAGTTGGCGCCGTACTCCGGGGTGGTCTGCGGGTTCTGCCGCAGGTCGGTGATGAACTGCTTCACCCGAGAGTCGTTGGCCGAGTCGACGAACAACTGGTGCCCCCAGGACTGGAGTGACACCGCCGACTTGAGGCCCGGATACGGGCTCATCAACGTGTAGTTCTTGCCCTCGACCAGCTTCTTGAGGGTGTCCACCTGGTTCTTGGGGAGGTCGGGGGAGTAGGTCACCCACACCGACCCGTGCTCCAGGGCGTGTACGGCGCTCTCGTCCCGGATCGGCTTGTCGTAGACCGTTCCGGTGCAGTCGGCCCAGACCGGGTTGTGCGGACCACCGAACGGCGGCAGCGAGTCGTACTTGATCGGTTGGTCGCTGTGCTGACCACTGGGGAAGTTCTTGACCACGATGTCGGGGATCTTGGTGGCTGCGGCGGCCAGCTTGGCCGGGTCCTGCGGCCTGGCCTCGATGTTCTTGTTGACCGCGTAACCGATCACGCCGACGGCGAAGACGACCACGGCCACGGCTGCGGCGATCAGCCCCCACGGCTTGGGCCGGCCGGGCACCACCACTGGTGGGCGCCGCCGTGAGGACTTACCCGTGCGCTTTGCCGAGTTGGTCTTGGCCATGCCTCGTACCTTCGTCCGGTGATGAGCTCAGGAAACAGTGTAGGGAGACTATGTGAAGTCGCGGTGAACCGAGGCGACTCCCCGGAGTTCTCTGGTGGCACCAGGTAATCCGGACAGTCTGGGCGTTACCAACATGAGCCGGAATTGCCCCGTCGGTATTGTGAACCGGGTAACCGTCGCCGCCGGGTGGACAGCCGGGCCGTGCGCCGGGGTACCCGGGGTGCCCGTAGCATCGGCGGGGTGCCCCCCGCAGCGCTCACCGCCGCCGTACTGGACGCAGTGCGCCGGACTGTACAGTCCGGCGACCTCGCCGTCACGCCCCCTTCCGAGGTTACCGTGGAACGGCCCAGGGTCCGCGAACACGGCGACTACGCCACAAACGTGGCGCTGCGGCTGGCCGGAC
>DATCXL010000036.1:0-14186 GCA_036565825.1 Mycobacteriales bacterium | reverse complement strand
CCCAACGGCACCTGTCGATCGTGCACGCGGCTGGGCCGGTGCTCGCCCGGGCTGTCCGCGAGGTGGGTTCGCACCCCAGACGCACCCGGCTACGCGAACTGGTGCGGGGCGACACCGACGGTTGACAACCACCCGTCGGGCTCGGTCGACGGCCGGTCAACCAGTCGAGTGGTTCCGAATGCTCTGCGGGTGTGGTGGATGTGTTGCGGTCTGGGCTGTTGCTCCCCACAGAAGGCAACACAGCACCAGCCCCTGACTGCGGAACTCCGGAACCGGGGCTCGGCCAGGCGAGGGTTTGGAACCACTGGCCTAGAGACGACCGGTGGGTCGGCAGTGCACAATGCCCGGCATGGCTCGGGTACAGCAGGAGTACGAGTACGCGCCGGTACGAATACCACCGGGTACCGACCGGTCCAGTGCCGCCGTGCAGTTGAGCCTGCACGCCGAGTACGGCGGGTGGGAGTTGGCGCAGGTTCGGGTTCACCCCGATGGCACCCGACAGGTGTGGTTGCGTAGAAGACGGACCGGGCAGTCACTGCCCGGTCCGCTTCTGTGACCGGCTGCGGTCAGGCCGGTGTGCTTCCGGTGGACAGTTCCAGGCGTGGAATCCCGGGTGGGTCGAAGCCGAAGACCTGCCCGTAGAAGGACAGTTCGGCGTGCAGGCAGGTGATCTGCGTGTCTGCCCTACGGAAGCCGTGCTGCTCCCCCTCGAACAGCAGGTAGGCATGCGGGATCGCCTTACGGGCCAGGGCGTCTCGGAACATCTGTGCCTGCGAGGGCGGTACGACGCGGTCCTCGGCGCCCTGTAGCAGCAACACCGGGCAGGACAGGTCGTCCACGTGTGACAGCGGTGCCCGCTCCGCGTAGCGGTCGGCGCACTCGGGCAGCGGACCGATCAGCCCGTCGAGGTAACGGGACTCGAAGTCGTGGGTGTCCTGGGCGAACCGCAGCAACTCGGCCACGCCGTAGTAGGACGTGCCCGCGCCGAACGCGTCGGTACGGGTGAGGGCGGCGAGGGTGGTCCACCCGCCGGCGCTGCCACCCCGGATGGCCAGCCGGGCGCCGTCCGCCTGGCCGCGGTCCACCAGGGCCCGTACCGCGGCCACCGAGTCCTCCACGTCGACGATGCCCCACTGTTCGCACAGCCGTTGCCGGTAGTGTCGACCGTGACCACTGGACCCGCCGTAGTTGACGTCGACCACGCCGATGCCGCGGCTGGTGAAGTATGCCTTCTGTAGGTCCAGTACCGGTTCGGAACGTGCGGTGGGGCCACCGTGCACGAAGACCACGTAGGGCGGTAGTTCTCCGTCCGGCGCGGCCATGCGCGGGTTGGTCGGCGGGTAGACGTAGGCGTGTACCTCGCGCCCGTCGGGGCCTGGCAGGACCTCGGCGCGGGGTTGTGGCAGGTATCGGGGGTCGGGTGTGTCGGTGAGCGCCTGACGTACCGGGGCGGCCACCGCGGTGGCCAGGTCCACTCGCACCACGGTTGCGGCGTGCGTCGGGCTGGCAGCCACGTCAACGACCGTCATACCCTTGGCATCCAGCGTCGGCGACCAGGACGTGTAGGGCAGGTCCAGATCCTCCAGGGCACCCGAGGCCGGGTCCAGTACACCCAGCGTGTAGCCCCCCGCACCGTGTAGCACCGCCAACCGGCCGTCGTCGAGCACTCCATAGGTCGCGAAACCCAACTGCCACAGCGGCGTGCCGAACTCCTCCTCGCGTGGGCACAGCGGTGTCGGTTCCCCGCCGGTCAGACCGACCCGGTACAGGTTCCACCAGTTGGAACGGTCACTGACCACGTACAGCGCGTCGGGTGCGGCCCATTCCGGTTGGAACACCGATTCCTGTGGCCCGCCCAGCAGGGTGCTCCACTCGCGCACGGTGCCATCCGGCCCGATCTCGCCGACCCGCAGTTCGGCGCCGTCCCAGGGCATCTGCGGGTGGTTCCAGGCCACCCAGGCGAGCATCCGCCCGTCGGTCGACGGGCGCGGCCAGGCCAGAAAGTCGCTACCGGACACCACCTCGGTGACCTGACCGGAGCCATCCAGAGGGACCGTCACGATGTGGCGGGTGACCTGACCGCCGGCCGAGTGGGACTCACGCACGCACCACACCGAGTCGCCGCCGGGGGCGAGCACCAGATCGGCGTAGCGCAGCGCGCAGGGTTCGGCCGGTGCCGGGGTGAGGGGCACCGGATCGGTCGCGTCGGGGTCGAGCCGGTACAGCCGTTGGTCGGTGAACTCGGCGAACACCAGAGCGTGGCCGCCCGTGACCGGCACCGACAGGAACGACCGGCCGCCGTACTCGTGTACCCGGGTGCGGGCATTCCACGGCGCGGGCAGTAGGTCAGCCACCGCCCCGTCGGTCCCCGACCGTACGACGGCGAGCCGGCCTGCCTCCTCGGGGCGGCCCTCGGTCCACCACACCTGCTCGCCGAGGTCACCAACGAGCTGGGGGAAACTGAGCCGGATGGCGCCACGCGCGACATCGGCCGCAGAGATCGGGGACGGCCATTGGCCGAATGGTGCTGTCAGCGTCATGTCGAAGATCCTTCCCGACACCATCGGCAGGTTGGCGGTGACCCGTCCGGTCAGTTCGCGGGTTGCGCACTCGGGTGGGTCAGGGGCACAGCACCACCTTGCCGACCGTCGCCCGGGTTGCCAACCGGTTGAGCGCCTGCGGTGCCTGTTCCAGGGGCAGTTCGACGCCGACCAACGGTGCGATCGCACCGCGGGCATACAACCGGGTCAGCTCCTGGTGCACCTGCCCGACGTAGCCGGGGTCCTTCTGCCGGTACAGGCCCCAGTGCAGTCCCACGACGCTGTAGTTCTTCACCAGCAGATGACCGGCGGGTACCTGCGGGATGGTGCCACCGGCGAAACCGATGACCAGTAGCCGTCCCTCGAAGGCCACGCACCGTCGGGACGCGTCGAACACCTCACCGCCGACCGGATCGAAGATGACGTCGGCGCCGACGCCGTCGGTGAGCTGCCTGACCCGGTCAACGACGTCCTCGGTGGCATAGTCGATGACCTCGTGTGCGCCCAGGTCGGCGCAGCGGGCGGTCTTGTCCGGTCCGCCGGCGGTGGCGATGACCCGGGCGCCGGCGGCCAGTCCGATCTGGATCGCGGCCGATCCCACCCCGCCGGCCCCGGCGTGCACAAGCAGCGTCTCGCCGGCGCACAGTCCGGCCCGCCGGTGCAACCCGACGTAGGCGGTCTGGTAGGTGATGTACAGCCCGGCGGCCTGCGCATCAGGCATACCGTCGGGTACCAGGTAGGTTTCCGACTCCGGTAACAGGGCGTATTCGGCAAGTCCGCCACCGGGCAGGCCGGGCGCCCCGTACACGCGGGTGCCCGGAGTCAGCCCGGATGCCTGCCCGCCGGAGACGACCTCGCCGCACACCTCCAGGCCCGGGGTGAATGGCAGCGGCGGCTTCTCCTGGTACCGGCCCTGACACAGCAGCACGTCGGGGAAGTTCAGCGCGGCCGCACGGACCCGGACCAGAACCTTTCCGAGGGTTGGCTGCGGGTCGGGGACCTCATCGAGGCGCAGCACCCGCTCGGGATCGCCCAGTTCGTGTACCCGCCAGGCCCTCATGCGTCGGCCTTGGGGTGCAGGCGTGCGGGTGGCTTGGGCACCGGGCCGGCGTCGACGCGTGGACCGGGCACGCCGTGGAACCGGTAGGGAGCCGGGTCGCGTCCGGGCTGGATGAACCAGGCCTGCCCACTGCCCGGGTCGGTGGCGACGGTCTGGAAGGCACCGGCCACCTCCTCGGCGGTAAGCAGCGGGAAGTTGGCCTGTACGAACAGGTCCCGTGCCGCAGCCACCAGGGGGGTGTCAGCGAAGCCGGGGCACAGTGCGTTGATCCGGATGCTGTCGGCGGCCAGTGGTTCGGCCAGCGCGCGGACCAGACCCACCACCGCGGTCTTGGTCATCGTGTAGAAGGGATCGGCCGGCATCGGTACCAACCCGGCCAGTGACGCGGTGGCCACGATGGAGCCGCCGCCGGAGCGTCGCAGCGCCGGTAACGCCGCGGCCACGCCGAAGGCCACCCCGTCCAGGTTGACTCCCACGATGGTGCGGTACCACTGCTCGTCGAGGGGATCCAGGCCCGAGCGTGACGGCGAGGAGATACCGGCGTTGAGCGCCACCACGTCCAGCCGACCCCATCGACCGGTGGCCGCGGCCACGGCCGCGTCGAGTTGGGCGCGTTGCCGTACGTCGGTGCGCACGAACATGCCCCCGATCTGCTCGGCCACCGTGGTGCCGCCAGGTTCGTCCAGGTCGGCGACGGTCACCCGCGCTCCCTGCGCGGCCAGTCGCCGGCAGATCGCCGCGCCGATACCGCTGGCCCCACCGGTGACCAACGCGACGGTGTCCTCCAGTGGACTGGGCATCTCAGCTCGCCTCCAGGAACCGGTCGAGTACCCGCACTCCGAACCTAAGCGCGTCGACGGGCACCCGTTCGTCGATGCCGTGGAACATCGCGGCGAAGTCCATGTCGGCGGGAAGTCGCAGTGGGGAGAAACCGAAGCAACGGATACCCAGGCGTTGGAAGGACTTCGCGTCGGTGCCCCCGGACATCATGTAGGGCACCGGATGGGCTGCCGGGTCCTCCGCCTTCAACGCGGTGGCCATCGCTTCGACCAGCGGCCCGTCGAAGGTGGTCTGCACCGCCGGGTGGTGCACCAGCCACTCGCGGGACACATCCGGGCCGATCAGCTCGTCGATCTGGCGGGTGAACTCCTCCTCCTGCCCGGGCAGGAACCGGCCGTCGACCACGGCGCTGGCACCTCCGGGGATGACGTTGCTCTTGTAGCCGGCGTCGAGCATGGTCGGGTTGGCGGTGTTGCGCAGGGTGGCACCCAGGATGCGGGCGATGCCACCCAACCTCGCCATGGTTTCGTCGAGGTTGTCGGGGTCCAGTTCCACGCCGAGTACTTCCGACAGTGCGTCGAGGAAGTCGCGCACGGAGGCGGTCATCACCACCGGGAAACGGTGCCGACCCAACCTGGCCACCGCCTCACACAGCGCGGTGACCGCGTTGTCGTCGTGCACCATCGAGCCGTGCCCGGGCCGGGCGCGTACGGCCAACCGCATCCAGGCCAGGCCCTTCTCGGCGGTCTGGATCAGGTACAACCGCAGGTCGTCGCGAACGGTGACGCTGAACCCGCCGACCTCGCTGATCGCCTCGGTGCAGCCGTCGAACAGTTCCGGATGGGTGTCGGTGAGCCACGCCGCGCCGAGTCCGCCGCCGGCCTCCTCGTCGGCGACGAAGGCGAGCACGACGTCGCGGGGTGGGCGGCGGCCCTCGCGGAGTCGCTGGCGGATCACCGCGAGGGTCATGGCGTCCATGTCCTTCATGTCCACCGCTCCGCGGCCCCACAGGTATCCGTCGCGGATCTCACCGCCGAAAGGGTGCACGGTCCATTCCGACGGGTCGGCGGGCACCACGTCGAGGTGGCCGTGGATGAGCAGGGCGCCGCGTTCGGGGTTGGTGCCCTCGATTCGGGCCAGCACACTGGTGCGACCCGGTTCGGGTTCCAGCAGGATTGGTTCGACCCCGACCTCGGCGAGTTTGGCCGCGACGTACTCGGCGGCGGTTCGTTCTCCCGCGCTGGTGGCGGTGTCGCCGGTGTTGGTGGTGTCGATGCGGATCAGGTCGCGGCAGAGGTCGACGACCTCGCCCTGGGCCTCAGACTCGTCGGTCACGCTGCCTTCCTACCAGGGTGGCGAGCGGGAGTCTGCCCCCAATGTCGGAACTACCAGCCGAATCCGGCCGCCCAGGTGACCCGGGCGAGCAGTGCCTGGCCGGCGGTACCGGGGTGGAAGTGGTCCCAGTCACTGATGTCGGCGGAGGTGAAGGTGACGTCGAACACCGCGTCACCGTCGAACCGACAGTGCGGGTGTGAGGCGCATGACTGGGCGAGTTGGGCGTTGTAGTCGATCACCCGTTGGCGCACCCGGTCACGGCGGGCCCTGTCGGCCGGTGCGGTGGAGGTCGGGTTGGCAAGCATGGCCTGGCAGATGCCGCCGACCGCCCACACGGTGCGTGCGAACACGTTGTCCTTCTCCACCGCCCACAGCCGTTTGAGGTCCGGGATGCTGGCGACGAACACCCGTGCGTCGGGCAGGCCGGCCGACAGGGTGTCCAGTGCGGCGTCGATGCGGGTCCGGAACGTGGGGATGGCCGTCATCTGGGCTTCGGTTCGGGTGCACGCGTCGTTGGCGCCGATGAGTATGGCCACGTAGTCGACGTGCTGATCCACCGCGGTCCGTGCCTGGGTGGCCAGGTCCGCGGCGGTCGCCCCGGACCGGGCGTCGTTGTGGTTGTGACCGGCCACCACCGGGTTCACCGAACGGATTCGCAGATACTGGCTGTCCACCTCGGCGCTGTCGCCGGTGGCCCAGGACTGGCTGCTGCAGTCGACGAAGAACCCGCAGGCGTTGAACGCCCGTACCAACGAGTCACCCAGGGCGGCCATGTTGTCCGGGGCCGGACCAGCGTCAGGGGTCGCGGCCACGGCCGGGGCGGCGAACGCGGCGACGCCGGTGACCACGGTGAGCATGGCCAGGTTGGACCGGAACCGGATGCCTGCCAGCACGTGAACCTCCGGTGCCTGTACACGGCGTGATGGCCGCCCGTTGTCGGGTTCACGGAACGTAGGTCACCGACCGCGCCGCGACAAGCAGTGACACGCGATAACGGTCCGTGTTGGATCCAGGTTGGATACGGCCCGGATACGGGTTGCTTGGGCGAGGTCGCCGGAGTGGGCTAGAGTAGCTTTCCGCACGGGACCGCCGGTTGGGGTTCTCGCGTGCGTCCGGGTGGCGGAATGGCAGACGCGCTAGCTTGAGGTGCTAGTGCCCGATAAGGGCGTGGGGGTTCAAGTCCCCCCTCGGACACTCCGTTGCGTACATGATCGTCGAGGGTTTGGGTCGTCGGCGATCACTGAATTCTTGGTCGGTGGTCGAGGCGCGGGCCGAGGTGGGAGTAGGTCGCGGCTGGGCCGGCTGGGCCGCGTTGTCGACACGCACGGAGCGCTGCGCACCTCCTCGGCTGTCGCCTCGGCCGATGACCGCCCGGCTGTCGCGTGCGAGCCTGTCCGGCATCGTCGCGGCGCTCAGTCGCCCAGGACGGCCAGGTCGAACCGACCGAGGCGCTCGGGGTCGACGACCGTGTCGATTTCGACGATCTCGCCGTGTGTGACGGTGAAACCGCGATCGGGACCGGTCGTTTGCCGGCGGTCGCCACGGCTCCCGCGGCTCCGTTGACGAGCGCCGGCCGTACCAGCACGGACGGCTGCGCGAAGGCGAGTGCCTGACCGGCGACGGCGGCCGCACCGCGAAGCACCACCGAGGCACCCGAACGCACGACACCCCCGTCGGACCCGACGGCGCCGACCGGTTCGCCGACCCTGGCGCCCGACCAGGGCCGGCCTGCCGGCTCTACCCGCGGGCACGGTGGGGGGTTCCACGCCCGTGGAGGTGGTTCCGGTCGGCTGTGGAACCGGGTGTGGGATGGCGGGTGGAGCGGAGTCACCGGGCCGGGCTGGTCATCTGGCGGGTTCCTCGGCGGTGGCGGACTGCGGTGCCCAGCCGTATATCCGGTCGATGCGCAGTCGTAGGACCAGCCGTCGGTCGGCGACCATGGCCGCGCGGTAGTCGTCCCAGTCGGGGTGTTCGCCCTGGACGCCGCGGTACACCTCAATGAGTTCCTCGACGGTGGCGTCGTTTCGGTCGGTCGCTGGTGCTGACAGTTGGGCGCTGCCCTCGGCGACGGCGTAGGCGGAGCCGTTGCCGGTGGTGACGTAGAAGCTGGCGCGGGGGTCACGCCGGAGGTTGTGTACCTTCGCCCTGTCGTTGGTGGTTGAGATTCGGATGGTGTGGGCGACTGGGTCGGCGACGTAGTCCACATTGGATAGCTGCGGTCGACCGTCCCGCTTGAGGGTCACGAGCACGCCGCGGCCGGTGTGGCCGACCAGCGCCCACAGCGCCGCGTTCACGCTGGTGTCCTGATCGTCGCGAACGCCGCGGTGAGGCGGTACAGCTCGTCGAGCATGGCTGTGGCGGTCTCGCTCATCGGCGTGGTGGGTACGAGCCGTCCGTCGGCGTCGAGTGCCTGGCGCAGCGGGATGCTGACCGCCTCGGTCACCGGCATCATCTTCAGGGTGGTCACCACCTGCTTGATCATTTGTACGGCGCGTAGGCCGGCCGAGGTCATGCCGTAGCTGACGAACGCCACGGGCTTGTACTGCCACTCGTGGTAGAGGTAGTCGATCGCGTTCTTCAGCGGCGCGGTGAACCCGTAGTTGTACTCGGGCATCACGAAGACGAAGGCGTCAGCTTCGGCGGTCATGGCGCTCCACTGGCGGGTGTGCTCGTGCACGTAGCGGTTCTCGGAGGGGTGGTGCGGTTCGTCGAGGAACGGCAGGTTGATCTGCGCGAGGTCGGCGACCCGTACGTCGAACCGGCCGTGCTCACGTGCGATCTCGACGAACCAGTCGGCGACGTGCTTGCCGACCCGGCCGGGCCGGGTACTGGCGACGATCACGTTCAGGCGGGGCATGACGGACGTACTCCTTCGGTTCGAACGGTCGGGTGATCGAGAGTTTCGGGATGAAGTAGTGCACGAGCGGACCGATGGCGATCGCGAACGCCAGCGTGCCGACGCCGACGGTGCCGCCGAGCAGCCAGCCGATCGCCAGCACGGTCAACTCGATGGATGTGCGCACCAGCCGAAGCGAACGACCACTCGCGGCCAGGCCGGTCATCAGCCCGTCGCGCGGCCCGGGTCCGAGCCCGGCCCCGACGTACAGGCCGGTCGCAACGCCGTTGAGCACGATCCCGGCGACCAGCAGGGCCACGCGGATCGCGAGGTTACGCGGCTGCGGCAGCGTGCCAAGCATGGCATCGGCGACCAGGCCGACCACGATCACGTTGGCGACGGTGCCCACGCCGGGGCGCTGCCGCAGCGGAAGCCACAGCAGCAGTACGAGCCCTCCGACGCCGTTGACGACCCAGCCGAACGGCAGGCCGGTGCGCTCGGCGAGACCCTGATGCAGGACATCCCACGAGTCGAGGCCCAGATCAGCTTGGACCATCATCGCCACGCTGATGCCGAAGAGGACCAGTCCCAGGTGCAGGTTGAACAGGCGATGCAGTGCCCGCGTCCGAACCCTCCGGCTGGTTGACATGTCACCAACCTATTCCAGGGGTTGGTGACATGTCAACAACGAGGTAGGGTGGGGTCATGGACGAACCGCGATGGCTCAACCAACGCGAGGCCGGTGCCTGGCGGGGATACCGCCGCATGCGCGCCCTACTCGACCTGCAGCTCGCACGCGACCTCACCCGCGAGACCGGACTGTCCGAGGCCGACTACGACGTGCTCTCCACCCTGTCCGAGACTGACGGGCACCAACTACGCCTGACCGAGTTGGCCGCACACATGCTGTGGTCGAAGAGCCGGCTGTCCCACCACATCACCCGCATGCAGCAACGCGGACTGGTCGCCCGAGAGGAGTGCCCGGGCGACGCCCGCGGCTCGGTCATCGTCCTCACCGAAGACGGCCTGAAGGCAATCGAAGAAGCCGCCCCCGCCCACGTGACAGCCGTACGCCGACACATGATCGACCTTCTCACCGACGACGAGATCGCGGCCCTGGACGCGCTGAGCCACCGAATTGTCGACCACCTGACAGGTCTCGGCGGTCGACAGGACACCAACGAACCAGCGCCGCGCACACCCTGAGCTGCCCGCCCGCATCCCGATCCCGACCGCGCCGCGGCGCTCACCCCCGACACCAGGCACATTGGCATGTCGGTATGCCTTCCCCCTTGCTTGTTCACGGTGGGGACGGCACCGTGGGGGTGTGCGCGTCGAACTGCTGGTGGTGCCGAGATGCCCACACGAGAACGTGGCCGCCGCCGCGCTCCGGTCGGCGCTGGCTGACACCGGGCTGTCCGACGTGCCGGTCCACACCCGGGTCGTGCGCACCGACCATGACGCTGAGAACATCGGGTTCACCGGGTCGCCGACCATCCTGCTCGACGGCACCGACCCGTTCGCCGACCCTGACGCCCGACCCGGTTTTGCCTGCCGGCTCTACCCCACCTCGACCGGTCCGGCCGGTGTCCCCGATGCGGGCCAACTGCGCCTGGCCCTGGCGCGGGCCGCAGCCGGCCAGCAGCCCTGACCCGACCTGCGGTGCGTCGCGTGGGCCGGCGTTCAGCGTGCTGGCCAGACCGACACCACGTCGTGCGCGTTCCAGACCAGATCAACCGGGCCCAGATCAAGACCAGGGCTGGTTCCGGCGAGGGAGACGACCACCAGAGCGGTGTCGCCGGGGACGAACCCGGGTACCTGCGTCGAGTCGTGCCGCAGTGTGGCCAGATCGTGGTCCCCGAACGGGGTGCCCAGCCATTTCACCGATCCGACGAAGAAAAGCCGTCGTGCCACCGGCGCCCGGTCGGCTCCCACCAGGTCGAGTTCGGGATCGAAGCGTCGGTTCCACCAGCCACCCACGGCTTCCACCTCGGGCCAGGGCAGCTCACCAGACAGCGCCGCGAGTTCCAACGACTCCCGGACCAGTGGTTCGACCGCACGTCCGCGCAGGGAGGGCCACCGCCGTTGGACGAGCCGGAACCCGGCATCCGGGCGTCCCCGGCGAGCCTGTTCCTGGGCGGCACGCAGAACCGCCAGATACAGCCGCAGGCTGCTGTCGGCGACCCGGTAGAGGGCCGGGCGACCCGGCCTCGTCGACAACGGCTCGTCAACGGCCAGCACGCCCTTGTCTCCAACCAGACTGTGCAGCAGCGGCGACAGCGAACCCGAGGGTAGCGGTCCCCTGCGCCCGCCGGCCGCCGCGGCGATGTTCGCGTGGGTGCGGTCACCGCCGCCGACCGCCTCCAGTACCCGGCGAGCCTGGTCCGGCGAGGGGAACTCGGCCAGCAGCGCGGACTCGGGAACGCTGAACACGGCAGCGGCAGGGTCGACACACTCTCGTTCGAGAAAGGTCAGCGCCGGCATGCCGTGCGGCCAACTGCGCAGGATGCCGGGCAGTCCACCACAGAGCAGGTGGGCGTCCACGGCGTCGGCCGCGTCCAGACCCAGGGCCCTGGCGGTTTCGGCGGGATTGATCGGGCCGAGAACCAGATTGTCGGCCCGGCCGAAGAACGGCCGGTCATAGGCGGTGAGCCGCTGCATCATGTGGATGTCGCTGCCCAGCAGCAGCAACAACACCGGCCGGTGGGCCAACAGCCGGTCCCAGGCGGTCTGCAACGCACCGTCGAACATCTCGTCCTGTTCGGCAAGCCAGGGCACCTCGTCGAGCACCACAATCACCGGCGTGTCGGGCAGCACCGAGGCGAGGGTGCGGAACGCCTCCGGCCAACTCGCCGCGGTCGGTGTCGGCACCAGTTCCGGATCGGTCGGCACCGAGGAGTCCCTCAGGTCGGCGTAGAAGGCCCCCACCGACTCGACCGAGGAGGCCCCCTTTGTCGCGGTGAAGAACAGGTACGGCACGCCTGCCCGGTCGCAGAACTCCTGGACCAGGCGCGACTTGCCCACCTGACGTCGACCCCGGATCGCGACAGCGACCCCAGATCCTGACCTGACCCGGTCCAACCGCTTACGCAGCAGCGCGAGTTCGGTTGTGCGACCGACGAAGCCTTCGGTCACGGCAGTCCATTCGGTAGGCCACATCTATGTAGATGAAGCCTACCTTTTTCTGGCGACACCGTCTCGTGCGGCCGTGTCAGGGCAGCCGGCGCCGGCCGGCGAACCCCAGGTCACGGCGGTGGTACCAGGCCAGTTCCTGGTCACCCTCCAGCCAGCACAGCAGCACAGGCACGTCGTCCAGGTCGGCCGGGAAGTCCACCAGCAGGGGCGCGAAACCCTTCAGTTCCGCCCCGGTCTGCTGCACCTGGGTCATCAGGTCGTCGAGTCTGGCCTGTGCGGCCTTGAACTCCGGCAGGCCACCGAGTGACGTCGGTGCCCCACCAGGGGCCAACGAGGCAGCCAACTCCGCCGCGTCGGCCCGCACCGCCACCAGGTCGGCGAGTACCGGCCGCAGCCGGGCGAGTTCGGCCCGGGCCTGCGACACCGTGAACAAACCCATACCCCAAGCCTGCCACCCGCACCACCCCAGCCGCCCACGCGCCCGACGTACACCACGACAGATGTCGCACGTGGTCTGTCGCGGTCGACGATCCGCAGTCACACTGGTTCCCCCGGTACCGGACCGAACCCTCCCCGATGAGGACACGATGGACCTGACGCCTTGACGACGGATTCGGCTCACCACCATGCTGTGGCTCTACGTCGGGACCGACGTGGCGATCCTGCTCCACACCAGAACGGTCGGAGCAGAGCTCAACGAGGGCGTCCCGTTGCCCGGTCAGCTCCCCTGGCTCGCCGTCGATCTGATGCTGGTACGCGCCATCACCCGAGGCAACCGTACCGCCCTGTGGGTTCTGGTGACCCTCACCGCGATGCCGGCGGTGCTGATGACCCTGTCACTCACCCGACTCACCGGCTACGGCGCCGGTCTGCTCGCGATGGTCGCGATCGAGTTGCTGATCCTGACCAGCCCGGGAGTCCGAGCTCACACGCTGCGAGCCAGGCGTTCCGGCGGGGTCGCACAGCACGGCGCTCCTCCGCCAGGGCGGTGACCACTCGTTTGTCGTTCGCTGACCACCGCCGGCACGGGATGCGGGGAACTCCCCGTTCCGTGACCTGGGACCGCCGTCCATCCAACGCCGCGGCAGTCAGCCGCTGACGGTGTCGGGATATCTGTTCTGCACCATGGCGACCAGCCCCGGTGAGGTGTCCAGGTGCAACCAGGTCACCCCGTCGGCGTCGTGGCGGATCTCGCGGTGCACCTCCGGCATCCATTTGTGCGCCAGCCGCAGGTACTCGTCGGCGGCCATGGCCAGGTCGTCGTTCCAGCTCAGCCGGAACACGACGCCCCGGTCGGTGTGCCGGGTCTCAAGGGTGTGGCCATGCACCACGTCGGCCAGATCCTCGAAGTGCAGCAGGTCGCCGTCGTCGTGGCCGCCGACCTGGTGCAGGAACGGGAAGTCGGTGGACGCGACCGGGATGCGGGCCAGCGGCCGCACCGCCTCGCGGCTACACCACTCGTGCGACGGTGGGCCGCCGGGCACGACCGGCAGTCGCTCGAAGGTCTGGCGTCCAAGCACGTACAGCCATCCGTCCCGCCACGGCCGGTTCGGCAACTCCCGGTGGTCGACGGAGAACCAGTAGACCGGCAGGCGGAAGCCGTCGGCGGTGGTGAAGTACTCGACGTTGCTACGGATCGAACCGCGCAGCCGGGCCCGGTCGACGACGGCGAACCACGTCGCCCACCAGCCGTCGTCGGTGGCGTAGACAGCGCCGAGGTTGCCCCGGCCGGCCTCGTCGTTGAGTTCGTAGGAGGTGCGGCGCGGGAGCAGTTGTGCGATGGCACCGTCAGGTGACCCGTGGAAGAGCACGACCTGCTGGTCGGTGAGCCACCGTATCCACGATCCGAGGGCTACACCGACCGGCGAGCGCACCTGGGCACCGTGTGCCGCACGGACCTGGTCCAGCAGTTGCCGGTAGGCCCTCTCGGTGTCGGGAGTCACCTCGACCGCGGGCGCCGGCAGTCCGACGACCGGTGGGACCCGGCTGGAGGTGTCCCAGCGCGGCAGGGCAACCACACCACCCACCACAAGGTGCGACCGGCCCTCTCGTTCGACGGTGGTCACGGTGAGCCCGTGGTACGGGCCACCCCGGATCACCGCCGGTGCGGTCGGATCGGTGGAGTCGACTGGTTCCAACCGGGGTGCCAGGTCCCTGGGTACTCCGGAGGAGATGACCAGGACGTCGTCACCAGATCGGACGATCTCGATGACTCGGCCGCCGTAGGACCACCGTCCAAGGAGCGCTGACCAATCAGACAAACCCATGCCTGTCAGAGGACAAAGCGCACAGGGTGATACATGACGGGCGAGCGGGCACTGCGTCACGGGCCCGAAGTTCACCGATTGGCGTAGACCCGTCGCGGCGTCATCAGGACCGCCGCCCTACGTTCGTCGGCCATCACCGCGTCGTAGGCGTCCCAGTCGTCATGGATGCCTCCGGCCGCGGTGAAGATGTCGCGGAGCAGCCCGGGCAGCGCGTGCGGGTCGACACCTGCGGC
>DATCXL010000032.1:0-2422 GCA_036565825.1 Mycobacteriales bacterium | reverse complement strand
TTGCGATCCAGGTGGGTGGCGAGACCGCCGTCCAGTTCCGGCGGGTCTTTCAGGCCCTGTTTGGCCGGACCGGGGTCGTCCAGACCGGCGACTGCAAGGTCACCGCGAACGGCACCCCGAACATGTCCGTGAACGTGGCGGCCGGGCAGGTCGTGGTGGCAGGTACCGAATCGGCGTCGCAGGGCTACTACGTCGTGTACAACGACGCCGCGATCAACCTCGCGGTCGCCGCGTCTGATCCGACGAACGCCAGGATCGACCTGGTCGTCGCGAAGATCCAGGATCAGGAGTACTCCGGCACGGTCGACGCGGCGTCGGTCGTGGTGGTGACGGGAACACCGGCGCCTACCCCGTCGGAGCCTGCCACGCCGGCGAACAGCGTCGTGTTGGCCCGCGTGGACGTGGCGGCCGGGGCGTCGTCGATCACCTCTGGGAACATCACCGACAGGCGGGTGGCCGTCGGTAGGCAGCAGGGCAACCAGGACGTCGTGATCGCGGCTGGCACGTCCAGCACCACCCTACCGATCAGCTTTGCGTTGCCGTTCGCGGCGATCCCGCATCTGGCCATCGTCCTGGTGGAGGCTGCGGGCGGGTCGTGGACGGACACCCTTACCGCCTTGTCCGCGACCGGGTGCACGGTGAAGGTGGCCGCGAGCAACGGGGCCACCGTGGCCAGCAGTCACACGGTCACCGTGTACTGGTGGGCCACGTAGTGGCCGACTACCAGGTGCTGGTCACCGATCTGCTGTCGGGCCGGGTGCTCGGTGAAATGCCGGCGGTCGCCGCGCAGTGGTCGCACGTCCGCAACTCACCCGGGAAACTCGACGTGACTGTGTCGATCAGTCAGCCACCCGAGGTGATGTCCGCGCTCGGGTCGGTCATCCCGGGTGGGGTGGCCCGCATCGGTGGGGCGATCGTCCGGGACGGGGTGATCGTCGCCGGAGGTATCTGGTGGACGTGGGACGCCGACCTGGCCGCCGGCACGCTGTCCCTGTACGGTGAGGGTTGGCATTCCTACGTGCGCCGCCGCACCCTGCGGAAGGATCTGTCCTACACAGACAAAGACCAGACGTCGGTGATCGCCAGGGCTCTGGTGGACTACACGCAGACCGCGGGGCAGACCCCGGTCATCGACACGTCGGGGGTCCTCGCCTCCGGGCAACTCCGGGACCGCACGTGGAAGGCCAGCGAGCGGAACAACGTCGGTCAGCTACTCGAAGACCTCGCGGGCGATGAGGGCGGGTTCGCCTTCCGCTACGACACGGTCAGAGTCGGCGACGCGATCCAGGCGAGGTTCGTCACCGGTCCAGACGCCGGCCGGCGGACCCTGCTCGTGTTCGAGCAGGGCAAGAACATCACCAAGCTCGGCGTCCAAGGTGATGGGACAGCGGTTGTGACCCACGTGGACGGTGTCGGCGCGGGCGAGGGTGACGCCGGGCTGCGAACCACCGCAGCCAACGCCGGACTGATCGGTGTGTACCCGCTACTCGATGACGTCGAGTCCCACACCGACGTGTCCGTGCTGTCCACCCT
The DNA here is from genome assembly GCA_036565825.1 of Mycobacteriales bacterium. GTDB lineage: Bacteria > Actinomycetota > Actinomycetes > Mycobacteriales > DASULA01 > DASULA01. The sequence goes on along the minus strand of DATCXL010000032.1, from coordinate 889 downwards.
GGCCTCCTACGCCCGCCGGCGTCTCGCCCGCGGTAAGGCCCCGGTGGTGCTCCCGAAGTTGACCGTCGACCCGGCCGCCGACCCGGTCCTCGGCTCCTACGTGGTCAACGACGTGATCCGGGTGCGTGCCGGGTACGGCCTGGTCGCCCTGGACGACCTGTACCTGATCGTGCAGATCGACGGGGCACTGTCCCGCGAGTCCGGAGAGACGATCTCCATCACCCCGGCTGTCGCCGACGCGTTCACCACCATCTGAGGAGGAGGCGTCGTGCCTGTCGACCCCGCGATGCCACCCAGCCTGGCCGCCGAACTCCGCGAACTCCGCGACCGGATATCCAAACTGGAACGCCTGCCCCGCTTGCCGTTCTCCTCGATGCGCGGCGGATCCACCCAGCTACTCGACTTCGACGGCACGCCCCGCTGGGTCGCCGGACAGTGGACGTTCTCCGCGACCAGCGACGACGGAGGCGGTAACAGTGTCGTAGGCGGGTACGGTGTCGCCGAGTTCGACCCGACCGGGGCACTGCTACGCGGCAACGTCGACGGCATCCACGGGCAGATCTTCCCGTCCGTGCCGCTGGTCCTGCACCAACCAGCCCGCCAGTTGATCACCTCGGCGAGCTTCATCTCCGCCTACGAGGGCAGCGACCAGGACCCGGTGTGTGACGTGGTGAAGGTTGTCGGCGCCGTGCAAACCGACGCGGGGACCACCGCCGAACTCCGCCTGGCATCCGACGCGCACCAAACCGCCACACTGGCGGTACCAGCCGGTGCGAACATGTTCTACCAGTTCACCTGGCTGCATCCCGCCGAGGTTGGACTGGGAGACACCCGCACGGGCCGGGAGAACAGGCTGTTCGTGTCGCTGCAGGCCAGGCGTACTGCCGGG
>DATCXL010000029.1:0-2998 GCA_036565825.1 Mycobacteriales bacterium | reverse complement strand
GTCCGGCCGCGGCCAGTGCCGCGGCGAGCCCGGCGGCGCCGGACCCCGCCACCAGAACATCGACGTCGACGGTCCCGGTCACGGGTCACCTCCCCTTCCGGCGATCACTCATTCCCCCAGGCGGCCGACGGCCCTGGCCCCAGGCTTGGATACCAACGTGGGAAACCCCCCGTGAAACCGTTCCCACGGGTGCCCGGCCGGGGGTTCCATCTGGGAACCCCCGGCCGGAACGTCAGCCGACGTTGACCGGTGGCAGTACCTCGTCAGCCGGGATGCTGTCGGACGTGGTCACCGAGAAGCCCTCCTTGGCCGACGGGTCGGGCTTGACCTGCCACACCGTCACCGGGGACTGCAGCAGGTGGTCCTCGGCGCGGAAGGTCAGCGAACCCTTGGGAGTGTCGAAGGTCATGCCAGCCATGGCCTCACGAACCTTGGCCGGGTCGGTGCTGTTGGCCTTCTCGATCGCGGCCTTGTAGGCCAGCACGGCGGTGTAGCCCTCGTAGGACCACGCGTTGGGCCTGGCGTTGTCGTTGGCCTGCGCGAACCCGGTCACGAACCTGGTGTTGGTGGCGTTGTCGTAGGCGCCGTCGAAGTAGTCGTACACGAAGTACATCGGCGGGGTGTCCGCGCCGAGCGCCTCAGCCGTCGGCGTGGAGCCACCGAGGTTGATCACCGTGGCGTACTTGTTGAACATGTCGAAGGACTTGCCCTGCTTGGCCAGGCCGATCGTGGTGGCGCCGAAGGTGGCCATCACCAGACCGGTGGATTCGGCGCTGTCAGCCGGCAGCCCGGACAGCAGCGAGGTGATGTGTGAGTTGAACTGGGTCTCGGTGAGCGGGACGAACACGTTCTTGCGGTAGGTCACGTCCTTGTCCATGTCGGACAGTTGGTCCTCGAAGGACTTGGTGACCTCGTGGCCGTACTCGTAGTCCGGCGCGATCGTGTCCCAGCTCTTCACCCCGGGGAACTTCTGCGCGGCCAGTGCGGCGGTCGCCTTGGCCAGCATGTAGTTGTTCGGGGCGATCTCGAAGAAGCTCGGCACGAACTTGGTGGTCTCCAGCAGGTTCGACTGGCAGGACGTGCCGACCAGCACGCCGCCCATCTGCTCCACGATGGGCGCGACCGCCAGGCAGTCGGAGTCGGTGGTCAGGCCGAACAGCAGCTTGGTGTCCGACCCGAGGAAGGAACGGGCGGCCTGCACCGACGCGCTCGGGTTGACCTGTTCGTCCTTGACGTCGAGTTGGAGCTGGCGGCCGAGTACCCCACCGGCCTCGTTGATCTGCTTGACCGCAAGTTCGGCACCGGCGCGGTGGGACTGTCCGATCTGGGCCAGCGGCCCGGAGATCGTGACGATCGCGCCGAGTTTGATGGGTCCGTTGTCGCCGGAGTCGCCGGAGTCGCCGGACGACCCGCAGGCGCTGGCGACCATCGCCAGGCACCCGATGGCTGCCAACGCTTTGAACCGCGTGGATAGGTGCCGCATTGGCTCCTCCTGAGGGGCCTGTTCCCGCATTTGTTCCGCTCAGCGGTACGCTGTTTCTGTTCGTCATGTCTAGCACGAAACCCACCCCCTGACCAGACCCCGGATCGTTTTGTGATCCGCCCGGGGGCACCTCCCCGGTCAGCAGGTCCACCGGCCGGCCTCGTTCGGCAGGTCCGCCGGCCGGGTCTGGTCCGGGTCTGGTCAGGAGGGTCTGTCGGGTCCGTGTCGACACCCGGGCCGGTCGTCGCCATGCGCGTCAGCCCGGCCACTCCCGGTCGCCGGCCGTTGGACGCCGGGCGCAAAGAAAAAATGCCCGCCCGGGCCGGGCGGCTTCGACAGCAACATGGTAACCGGCTCGCGGGTTTCGGTCACAGCGGAATTCGGTCATAGCGGAATTCGGTACTCACCGTCCGTTCGGGCGGGTAACCCCGTGAAGTCTTGTTAGCGTGAGCGCGTCGCCTTACCGACAACACTTTCACCAGAGGATTTGATGGTTACCAGTACGTCAGTTTCCAGGGCCGCTCTGCTGCGCTCGTTCCACCAGGGTCAGGTCCTTGTCCTGCCCAACGCCTGGGACGCGGGTAGCGCGGCCGTGATGGCCGCCGCCGGGGCGCGCGCGATCGGGACCACCAGTGGTGGGATGTCCTGGTCGCACGGCTGCCCGGACGGCCAGCAGATGTCGCGCGCCGACATGGTCGCGGCGATCGCCCGTATCGTCGCCGCGGTGGAGGTGCCGGTCACCGCGGACATCGAGGGCGGCTACGGTCCGGCGCCCGCCGATGTCGGCGCCACCGTCGAGGCGGTCGTCGCGGTGGGCGCGGCGGGGGTCAACCTGGAGGACTCTCTGCCCACCGGTGGGGCGCTTTTCGACACCGAGGCGCAGTCGCTGCGGCTTGCTGCCGCCCGGACCGCGGCGGCCGACAACGGCGTTCCGGAACTGGTGGTCAACGCACGGACCGACGTGTTCCTGTTCGGGATCGGTGAACCGGAGGGCCGTCTGGACGAGGTGTTGGTCAGGGCGGGCCGGTACGCGCAGGCCGGCGCGGACTGCCTGTTCGTGCCGGGCGTGACCGACCTGGACACGGTCAGGTCGCTGGTGGCCGCCTCACCGCTGCCGGTCAACGTGATGGCCGGCCCGGGTGGGCCGAGCGTGACCGACCTGGCCGCGGCCGGGGTGCAGCGGATCAGCGTGGGAACCGCCATCGCCCAGGCCGCCTACACACTGGCCCGGCGGGCGACCCGTGAACTCGTCGAGTCGGGCACCTACAACTCACTCGATGACGCCATGGATTTTGTGGCAATGAACTCGCTGTTCGGTTGATCGGTAATCTGCAGTAGCCGGTCGGGTCAATTTCTTTGATCTGACATATCGGGGTGATGACACAGGATGGCTGCGACCAGGCGCCGCACGGTCGCTGATATCACCCATGGCGAAGTCTGATTCCCGCCAGACCGGATGGTGGCCTGCGGTCACAATGGGGTGACCAACAGTCGGTCCGACCGGCCGGTCATTCG
>DATCXL010000026.1:0-2732 GCA_036565825.1 Mycobacteriales bacterium | reverse complement strand
TCGCGGTCACGGATCGGCCGCCGCGCGGCCACCGCCGGCACCGACGAGCCTCCGGGCCTGCCGGCCCAGCGTGCGGCGGAATCTCTCGGTCAACGCGGGTCGGATCCCGACCACAGGGTGCATGGCCGCGCAGAACGGGTTGGTGTGCAGCACCGGCCGGAACACGAACGTGTCCATCCCTCGGGCCCGGGCCGCGGCGGTGAGCAGTAGGCGGTGGTCGTGGGCCCGGCGGGCCGAGGCGACGCCGTGGTGGCGCCCGAGTGGTTCACGCATCCGGGCGCGGTGGAAGACCCAGGCGCCCAGCGGGGCCAGCCGGGTCGCCGCGATGTCGTAGTGGACGAACGCCGCCGCGCCCCGATCGACCTGGGCGCTGAAGAAGTCGGGCAGCGCGTCGGCGCGGAGGTGGTGCAGGAGGCCACTGGAGACGTAGACCGTCGCTGACTCGGTCAACGCGAAGGCGTCCCCGCACACGAACCGGCACGGCAAGCGTTCATCCTCGGCGAGCCTGACCGCCTCGGCGACGAGCACGGGGTTCTGATCGACACCGACGAGTTCCACATCGGCACCGAGAACACCCGATGCGGCCAGGGCGCGCACGACGAACCCCACGCCGCACCCGATGTCGACGACCTGTAGCGGCGATCCCCATCTCGCCGCGCGCACGGCCGCCAGCACCGGGACGAGTAACTCGGCGAATCGCCGCGCCATGTGCAGTTCCTCGCCGAGCCGCTGGAGTTCGGTGTGGACGCGCACGTACAGCCGGTCCACGGCCTGTGCGTCGAGGGTCCCATCGGACGCTGGCATCCGTTCCACGATGCGGGCCGCCCGCTCGTCGCCGGCCTCACGCAGTCGCGCGGCGACGTCGGCGCGGGTGACAGGCAGGCGCTCGCCGGTCACCGGATCCCATGCGGCGATCAGGTCAGAGATCTCCAACACCGCCATGAAATCAACGGTAGCGGGACGAATTCGGCACCGCCGTGCTGCCTCGGAGAGTGGCGGTGTTCATGGTGCCCAATAGTCCGGCACGTGCACAGGGAAGGCATTGGGGTGTCGGACGCTCCCGTCACTGGGTGACGAGACCCGGCCGGCGACGAGTTCTGCGTGTCTGCGCGGCGCGGTCGAACGGGCGGGAGGTGGCGCGTGAACGTACTCACCGGGGTAACGGGCCGCCCCGGTGGCTCACCGCGGGTCGACGCCGACGCCGCGGCGAGCCCGTCGGGCCTACTTGACCTCGGTCTTCCCGGGTTCTACACGAACCTCGGCACGGTCGTTCGTCGAGGGCTCGGTGAACCGCACCTCGACGCGTCCGTCCTCGTTTCGTTTCACCTCATAGTTCCATTCGGGCGCGACGACAACCTCGGCGAGCGATATACCGGTGTTGTCAGCGTTGACGACCACGCAACCGGCGCCGTTGGCCTCGACACCAAACTGCTGCGAGCCGTCCGCGAGGGACTGCACGCCGGAGAACGGACAGTACGTTTGGACGTCGCTCGCCATGGCGGGACCGGCGGCGAACATGCCGGCCGCAAGAGCGGCGACGGTGAGCGAGGAAAGCGCTGCGAATCGCGGCATTGGGACCTCCTCATGGTGCACAGGACGGGACTGGTCACCCGTGACCACGCGGTCCAGCGCTGTTTGGTTCAAAATGGGCATCCCGGACCAACCGGCGTTCTGGCGGCGACCCGGCAACGATCACCAGGTCCCGCGCGGCCAGGGCCACCGACCACCCGGCAGTCACCGCTTGGCTGTCGTGTGGTTCGGAACACCGGAACACCAGAGCGGGGCCGCATCAGAAATGCGGCCCCGCATCGTGGTCACCTCACGTGCTTGAAGCCAGGTGGCGCCGTCACCACCAGATGCGCCAGGTTCTTCTCGGTGCGCGGCAGCCAGGAGTACCTCGTCGTCACCGTGTGGGAGGCCGGGAACTCCTGTGCGCCCGTCTCTCCGGTGCCCTTGGCCGCGGCTTCCTGAACGGGCAGGTAGGTCGTGCTGTCGACCCACAGGTCCACGCGGTACGACCGGTCCGGGCCGAACACCCGCAGGTGCAGGGTGTTACGTCCGCCCACCTTCTCCGGGCCCACCAGATCCAGCTCGCCGTCAGCGACCGCCCGACGAACACTGTCCGGATCGGTGGGGTTTGGCAGGTCGCTGGGCGTCTTCCCGTGGGCGTCGTGGTCGGTGAACCACTGCCTGAGCCGGTAGTCGACCGTGACGATGTCCTGGTCTCCGTCCGGACCGCTGACGCTGATCGACTGGTCCCGAGCTACGGGGCCCTTGACGATCTGCTTCGGGTCGGGGAGGACGATCTTCCCGTCCTCACCCACAGGCTGGGTGATCGTGGCGGTGTACGTGTCGATCCGGTACCGCTGGGTGGCCCGGTCGAACCACTGGTCGTAGTGGCCGCTCGCATAGGTGTTCTTCGCGAAGATGACATACTGCGACGCCTGGCTCAGCGCCTCGATGGTCTGCGCCCGCACGTAGGACACGTTCTGCATCTGCACCGGGCTGCCACTCGCCGACCACGTGGTGCCGTTTGCCTGGTGAACCCCGCCCGGGGTGCTCTGGCCGGCCGTTGTCACCAGGAAGGCGGCGGCAACCGACGCGGCCACCGGAGCGGCGATCGCGGTACGGATCGTCCAGGTGCGCCGGGTCTGCCGGCGCCGCAGCGTGTGGGTTAGGCCACCCGCCGCCCGAATGCCTTCCACCTCGTGCCGCAGTTCCACCCCGATCTG
>DATCXL010000010.1:0-4776 GCA_036565825.1 Mycobacteriales bacterium | reverse complement strand
ACCTCTGTCCGCCTCTACGTACAGGTGGCCAAGCCAGCCGGCCAGCTCGCCCTTCTGCTGGACGACAACGGTGCGGTCTCCTCTCCGACGTGGCGGCGGGATTCCCTGCACCGGCGGCTGGACACTGACCGGCACGGCCTGCTGGTCACCAACAGGGCACCCGACGACCCGGTGCTGCGGGAGTCGCTGTCCCGCCGCGGCGTCGACGAGTTGATGGCGGTCCAACTGCGGGTCTCGTCCCGGGTGCTCGGCTACCTGGAACTGCACGACCGGCAGGGCCAGGTCACCTTCTTCTCGGCCGAGGATCTGCGGCTGCTGGAGAGTCTGGCCGTGCACCTGTCGGCCGCACTGGAGAACCAGCAGTTGGTCGAACGGCTCCGACACGACGCGTACCACGACCGGTTGACCGGTCTGCCCAACCGGGAGCGGCTGGTCACCAGGATCGACGCGGCCATCGCGGCGAACGCCGGTAGCGGCCAGATGGTGGCTGTGCTGCTGTTGGACCTGGATTCGTTCAAGGACGTCAACGACTCACTCGGGCACGACCACGGGGACCGTCTGTTGGTCATGTTCGCCAAACGGTTGCGCGAACAGGCGACCGACGGGGCGGTGGCCGCCCGGATGGGTGCGGACGAGTTCGCCCTGCTCTGCGTGGTACCGGACCTGGACGCGGCCGAGCAGCGGGCCCACGAGTTGCACGAGATGCTGTCAGCTCCCTACCAGTTGGCCGGCCTGAGCGTGCGCGTCGGTGCTTCGGTGGGAGTCGCGGTGGCCCCGGACCACGCGCAGGACGCCGGCACGCTGTTGCAGCGGGTCGACGTGGCGCTGTACGCGGCCAAGAGCAAGGGCCAGCCGGTCGCCACCTACCTGGCGTCGTTGGACCAGGCCAGCGTTCACCGACTGCAGTTGGTCACCCAGTTGCGGGAGGCGCTGGACACCGGCCAGGTGATGGCACACTTCCAGCCCAAGATCGGGATGGCCACCCGTGAGCTGGTCGGGGTGGAGGCGTTGGTTCGTTGGGAACACCCGCAGTACGGCCCGGTCGTGCCCGACGACTTCGTGCCGCTGGCCGAGCGCACCGGACTCATCGGCCCGTTGACGATGCACGTACTGCGAGCCTCCCTGGACCAGTGCCGTTCCTGGCTGGACCGGGACCTTCGGATCGGGGTCGCGGTGAACCTGTCGGTGCGCAACCTGCTGGACGCGGACTTTCCGGCCAGGGTGGCCACGTTGCTGGCCGACGCCGGCACGCCACCCGACCTGCTCACCTTCGAGATCACCGAGTCCAGCGTGATGAGCGATCCGGAGCGCTCACTGCCGGTGCTGCACCGGCTGCACGAGATGGGTATCGGGTTGTCCATCGACGACTTCGGCACCGGGTACTCCTCGCTGGCGTACCTGCGTCGGCTGCCGGTGGACGAGGTGAAGATCGACAAGGTGTTCGTGTTGGGTATGGGCACCGATCTGGGCGACCTGGCGATCGTCCGGGCGATCATCGAACTGGGTCACAGCCTGGGCCTGCGGGTGGTCGCCGAGGGAGTCGAGGACGAGTTGGCCCGTGACCTGCTGGCGGGTATGGACTGCGACGTCGCGCAGGGCTACCTGATCAGCCGGGCGCTCGCCTCGGACCGACTGGACGCCTGGTTGACCGCCCGCACGGTGGCCCGGCCCAGCCAGCCAGGAGTGCGCGGACGCAAGTTGCAGGTGGCCGGTTGACCATCCGGTTTCCCGAACGGGGGTAAAGGCGTGTACCCTGGCCAATCGCTCGCCCCAATAGCTCAGTCGGCAGAGCGTCTCCATGGTAAGGAGAAGGTCTACGGTTCGATTCCGTATTGGGGCTCGGTGCCGGGCGTGGTCGCGCCCGGCTTGCACGGCGGTGCGGCACGCCAGACTCGCCTCCGCCGTACGGCGGAGTAGCTCAGTCAGGCAGAGCAAGCGGCTCATAATCGCTGTGTCGCCGGTTCAAATCCGGCCTCCGCTACCGGCGCCCGGAGCACCCGGGCGTTTCGACGTGTGCTGGGCCGGTCAGCTACCCTGACAACCGGTCGGCTACCCTGACCTGTCGACCGTGTCGACCATCGTCCGTTCCGCTCCCAGAAGCACGAAAGGCGCTGCGCCGTGGCTGCCACCGACGTCCGTCCGAAGATCACCATGGCCTGCCAGGAGTGCAAGCATCGCAACTACATCACCCGCAAGAACCGTCGTAACGACCCAGACCGGCTCGAGCTGAAGAAGTTCTGCCCGAACTGCGGTCGGCACACCGAGCACCGCGAGACTCGCTGACGCGCTGCCGGCAGGATCGCACAGCGCCACCGCCGGGAGGGTGAGGCAGATGCCACTGGATCCGTCGTTCATCGGGCGGACCTATCCGCCGACCGAGCCGTACGAGGTGGGTCGGGAGAAGATCCGCGAGTTCGCGGACGCGATCGGTGACACCAACCCGGCATACCGTGACGCCGAAGCGGCGAGGGCGCTCGGCCACCCGGACGTGATCGCCCCGCCGACCTTCCCGATCGTGTTATCCGTGCGGGCGTCCCGGCAGGTCATCAGCGACCCGGCGCTCGGCCTGGACTACAGCCGGGTGGTGCACGGCGAGCAGCGGTTCGTCTACACCCGCCCGGTGCGGGCCGGTGACCGACTGCGGGTGTCGCTGACCGTGGAGAACATCCGGTCGGCTGCCGGGAACGACATCCTCACCACCAGGGGCGAGGTGTCCACCGTGGAGGGCGAGCACGTGGTCACCGCCTACTCGACCCTGGTCGCCCGCGGTACGGCCGCATCCGGACAGGAGGCCTGAAACGTGGCGTCGAGGATCAACTGGGACGAGGTCGAGGTTGGCACCGAGCTTCCCGCCCAGACGTTCGAGGTGCGCCGCACGAACCTGGTGATGTACGCGGGCGCCTCCGGCGATTTCAACCCCATCCACTGGAACGAGCGGTTCGCCACCTCGGTCGGGCTGCCCAACGTGATCGCGCACGGGATGTTCACCATGGCCGAGGTGAGCCGGGTGGTCACCGACTGGGTCGCAGATCCCGGTGCCGTGGTCGAGTACGGCGTGCGTTTCACCAGGCCGGTGGTGGTGCCCGATGACGACAACGGCGGCCAGATCGTGGTCACCGGCCGGGTCGCCGACAAGCTGGACGGGCGCCGGGTGCGGGTCAACCTGACCGCCATCAGTGGCGGGGTGACCGTGCTGGCCCGCTCCCAGGCGGTGGTCCAACTCTCCTGAACCGCCACGGCGCCGTCCAACAAGGTTCAGTGAACCTCGGCGAGCAGTTTCTGTAGCCGGGCCACACCCTCGACCAGGTCCTCGTCGCCCAGCGCGTAGGAGAGCCGGAAGTACCCGGGCGTACCGAACGCCTCACCCGGTACCAGCGCCACCTCGACCTCCTCGAGTACCAGCTCGGCGAGTTCGACGGAGCTGGCCGGCCGGCGACCGCGCAGTTCACGTCCGAGCAGCGCCCGGACCGACGGGTAGACGTAGAACGCGCCCTCTGGTTCCGGGCAGGTCACGCCATCGATCTCGTTGAGCATCCGAACCATGGTCCGGCGGCGGCGGTCGAAGGCCTCCCGCATGGTCGCCACCGCGGAAAGGTCACCACTCACCGCGGCCAGTGCGGCCACCTGGGAGACGTTGGCGACGTTGGACGTGGCGTGGGACTGGAGGTTGGTGGCCGCCCTGACCACGTCGGTCGGGCCGATCATCCAACCCACCCGCCACCCGGTCATGGCGTAGGTCTTGGCCACCCCGTTGATGACCACGCACCTGTCCGCAAGTTCGGGTACCACCACCGGCATGGACACGTGCTGTGCGTCGCCGTAGACGAGGTGCTCGTAGATCTCGTCGGTGACCACCCAGATGCCGTGCTCGGCAGCCCACCGACCGATCGCGGCAACCTGTTCGGGTGGGTAGATCGCCCCGGTGGGGTTTGCCGGGGAGCAGAACAGCAGCACCTTGGTGCGGGCCGTGCGTGCCGCCTCGAGTTGGTCGACCGAGGCGCGGTAACCGCTGGCCTCGTCGGTCACCACACTGACCGGGATCGCGCCGGTGAGCTTGATGGACTCCGGATAGGTGGTCCAGTAGGGGGTGGGCAGCAACACCTCGTCACCGGGGTCGAGCAGGCTGGCGAAGGCCTGGAAGACCGCCTGCTTTCCGCCGTTGGTGATCAGCACCTGCGCCGCGGGCACGTCGTAACCGGAGTCGCGGCGGGTCTTGACCGCGACGGCCTCGCGAAGCTCGGGCAGTCCCGCTGCCGGGCTGTACCGGTGGTATCTGGGCTGGCGGGCCGCCTCCACGGCGGCCTGGACGATGTACTCGGGGGTGGGAAAGTCCGGCTCGCCGGCGCCGAAGCCGATCACCGGCCGGCCGGCGGCCTTGAGTGCCTTCGCCCGGCCGTCGACGGCCAGTGTCGCGGACTCGGTGATCGCGCCAATCCGGGCGGAGACCCGGCGGGATGAGGGAATCTGGGCCATGTGTCCATCGTCCCAGACGGTGCTCGACGGCTCCCGAGGCAGGCCACGATCGGTGACGAGACGCCGAGCTGACCCACTTGTTGGAGCCGGGCGGCTGTTCTGCCGTACACTTCCCTTCCTGGGTCGCTGGCCGCTGCCCGCATCATGCCCGCGGTGGCCGGGGTCCCTCGAAGGGGCGTAGCTCAATTGGCAGAGTACCGGTCTCCAAAACCGGGTGTTGCAGGTTCGAGTCCTGTCGCCCCTGCGGTAGCCGCCGCTGGCGGGCCTCCGTCGCGCAGCAGAGGAGCATCGACGTGACCACCA
>DATCXL010000898.1:0-10458 GCA_036565825.1 Mycobacteriales bacterium | reverse complement strand
CCTCACCCTGGGCATCGAACCGCTGCTGGCGTTGTGAGGCCGCGACTCCGGCCGGCCCGGACCCGTGCGCGGTGGTGTCATTCGGCGGCGTCGCCGGTGGCGTGACCACCCCTGGGGGTCACAGCCCAGCCGGCTGTGAGGCGCCGCCCTCTGGATACCGCCGTCACCGGCTCTTGATGTCAGCAGGACCTGACATGCTCCGCATCTGGAACAGGTCAGGTCCTGCTCCACATGTGATGCAGGTCGGGTGCTGCTCCGGATACGCGCAACCGGAGAGGCGGGCACCTCGTTTTCCGGTCACCCCCCGGACCCGTCTGCGGGTTCGCGTTCTCGCGGCTAAACCTCGGCGGTGTCGGCGACCAGGGGCTCGAGGGTGGCGTCGGGATGGTCGCGGCGTACCGTGCCCAGTCTCCACCGGTCCGGGAACAGTGCGAGCAGTACGCCGTCCCGGTGCCGGGTGAGCACCTCCACACCCGGGGCTGACTCCACCAGCTGGACGCTGGCCGCGTCGGTGCGTCGGGCCAGTGTGTAGGAGAGGTGCTCCAACCGGGCCGGCGCGTTGAACTCACCGGCTAACCGGTGCATGGCCACGTCGAACTGCATCGGGCCGACCGCGGCGAGCACCGGCGCCTGTTCGCCGCGTCGGTTCGACGACAGCACCTGCACGACACCCTCCTCGTCCAGGTGCCGGATGCCCCGGCGGAACTGCTTGTACCGGCTGGAGTCGGTCGGCCGCACCACGGCGAAGTGTTCCGGGGCGAAGCTGGGCATCCCGGGGAAGGTGACCGGATCCTCCGCATAGAGGGTGTCTCCGACTCCGAGTGCGGAGGCGTTGACCATGCCCACCACGTCGCCCGGATAGGCCACCTCCACGGTGTTGCGCTGCCGGCCGAACACCTGCTGGGCGTACTTGGTGGCGAACGGCCGGCCAGAAGCCGCGTGGGTGACCACCATGCCGCGCTCGAACCGCCCAGAACAGATCCGGACGAACGCGATCCGGTCCCGGTGCGCCGGGTCCATGTTGGCCTGGACCTTGAACACCAGGCCGGCGAACGGCGCGTCCAGCGGACGGGCCTGACCGGCGGCGTCGAGCATCGCGGTGGGAGACGGGGCGAGGTCCACCAGCACGTCGAGCAGTTGGCGGACGCCGAAGTTCGGTAGCGCGGCACCGAACAGCACCGGAGTCGACTGGGCCCGCAGGTAGGACTCCGCGTCGCAGGTTGCGCCGATCTCGTCCAGTAGCGCCAGTTCCTCACACGCGGTCGTCCAGTCCTCGCCCAGTTCGGCGGCGGCCTGCGCGGCCGGGACACGTTCCTCGGCGGCGACCGTGCTCCCGCCGGGGTTCGGGTTGAACCGCACCAGGTCGCCGGTGCGTCGGTCCACCACGCCGGCGAACCGGCCGGCGGGCCCGACCGGCCAGTTCACCGGTGTGGGCCGAAGGCCGATCCGCTGCTCGATCTCGTCCAGCAGTTCGAGTGGTTCCCGGCCGGGGCGGTCCCACTTGTTCACGAACGTGATCACCGGAACGGCGCGGTGCCGGCAAACGTCGAACAGTTTGAGAGTCTGCGGTTCCAGGCCCTTGGCGGCGTCCAGCAGCATGACCGCGCAGTCGACCGCGGCCAGTACCCGGTAGGTGTCTTCGGAGAAGTCGGCGTGTCCCGGCGTGTCGAGCAGGTTGACCACCGTGTCGGCGTACCGGAACTGGAGTACCGCCGATGTGATGGAGATGCCACGCTGGCGTTCCAGCTCCATCCAGTCGGAGATCACCCCGCGCCGGGTGCCCTTGCCGTGCACCGCGCCGGCCGAGGTGATGGCCCGAGCGTGTAGGGCTAACGCCTCTGTGGTGGTGGATTTGCCCGCGTCGGGATGGCTGATCACCGCGAAGGTACGTCGCCTCGCGGCCTCGGCCAGCACCTCGGGGCTGGTCGCCGCCGCCTGTGGGGGCATGCTGTCCTGTCCACTGGTATCGATGGGGGCCACGCCCTCCGGGGGAGGGCCAGGCTGGTACACGGCGACTGTACCTTGACGTGAGGGTAGGTTTCCGTAGGGCTCGCGGGCGCCGCTTGTCGAGATGCGGCTCAGGTCTCCGGTGTTAGCCGTCGTTCCAGGTCGACGGCGAACTGTTGGGCCGCGGTGAGCTGGTCGAGCAGCGATTCGCACCGGGAGCGCACCTTCCGCAGATGCTCGGCCATCCGGGCGATCAGTTCCGGGCTGGTCGAACCGCCGTCGAGGCTGGCCAGCGTGTCCAGCAGATCCCGCATCTGGTCCAGGGAGAAGTCCAGCGGCTTCATGCGTTTGACAAGTAGCAACCGGTACAGATCCGGCTCGGTGTACAGGCGGAACCCGCCCCTGCTGCGGGCCGACGGGACGACTAGGCCGACCTCCTCGTAGTACCTGATGGTGCGCAGCGACAGTCCGGCGCGTTCGGCGGCCTCGCCGATCCGCATGTGCCCCTTTTTCACCCGGCCTCCCGGTCCGTGTTCCGCCGTAGCCGACGCCGGTGCAGGGGCGCCGCGCAGGGGCGCCGTGCCCCGACACGACCTTTACGTAAGGGTATGGTGCGGCCCCCATCTGCGGGAAGCGCCGGTCCTGCCGGTTATCCGCTCCGTCACGCGGCACACTGGGTCACGATGATCATCCGTCGGGTGCCGTTCGCGTTCTCGGTGTTGTTGAGCCTCGTGGTGTTGTTCGCGCCGGGAAGTGATGTGCCGGGCGCGCCGCCTGGGGTGGACAAGATTGTGCATTTCGGGTTGTTCGCGCTGTTGGCGTTGACCGGCCGGTTGGCTGGCGTGCGGGTGGTACCACTGGGCGTCGGCCTGCTCTGCTACGCGGTGGCCAGCGAGTTCATCCAGGCCTACGCGCCGATCTCCCGGGACGGCGGCCTCGCCGACGCGATCGCCGACACGGTGGGCATGCTGGTCGGCATCGGGCTGTCGGCCCTGATCAGTCGTCGGGTCCGCCGCCTCCGCCGTCGCACCCCGCCGGTGGGCTACTGACGGACGGTGGACCCGGCCCGGTATCTGGCCGGTCACCGCACCCTCGTCGGCGACGCCGTCCGAGCGTCGCCCGGTGGCGTCATGGTGGGCGTGGGCACGGACGGTCAGTCAGGGTGTTGGCCGAGGTGGAAGGGAGTGCCCTGGTCGTCTGCGCAGTCGGCCCTCAGGCCGTAGGGCTCACGCTGTGGGTCGGTCGAGGAGCCGCCGGCGAGACGGGTCCGCTCAACCGCTGAGGCGATGTCGTCCACCAGCCACATCGGCACGGAGGTGGCCTGCGGGTGGCCGCCCCACAGCCCCGTCATGGGCACGACGTTGTCCACCTGCCAACCCTGCTCAACGCTGCCCGGGCTGAACCGCCAGCCGAGCACGGTGCCGTAGAAGTCACGAGCCCGGGCCGCGTCAATCACCTTCAGGGTGAGATAGGACAGATCGCCCTCGCGGGTGCCGTTGGCTGATGGTCGCGTCCCGCCGTCCCGCACTGTGACCGGTACCGCGGGCGTCTGGTAGATCCCGAACGCGGTGCCCTGGTCGTCCACACAGTTGGCGACCAGACCGTACGGCCCGGTGGCAGGTTCGCTGGCCTGTCCGCCCGCCGCGCGTACCCGCATCACCGCGGCGGCGACATCGTCCACGGCCCAGCAGCAGAAGAGGTCGCCGCGCGGTTTCCCGCCCTGGATACCCAGGGCGGGGGTGGTTCCGATGACCTGGCGTTCGTCCGGACCGTGCCCGGCGGCATACGTCCAGCCCAGCACCGCCTGATAGAACCCCGCCGCCCGCCCGGCGTCTGGCACCCACAGCAAGGCGTACGCCAGGCCGCCGTGCTGGGGTCGGGTAGGTGCCGCTGGTGCCGCTGGCGCGGTGGTCGGCAGCGGAGCCTGCAGCAGCCAGCGGTGACCGAACGGGTCGACGAAGGTGGCGGTGCGGGTTCCATGGGCCTGGTGTGCCTCCCGGGTCATTCGGCCACCGGCCGCGACCACCGCCGCGACGGTCGCGTCGACGTCCGGGACGGGGAGCACCAGGGTCACCGGCACTCCATCCGGTCTCGGGGCGGTGACACCGAGGTCGGGGAACTCGTCGGCCAGGTAGACCAGACCGGTGGGGAACGCGATCTCGGCGTGTCCGAGCCGCCCGTCGGGCATCTCGATCGGCTGGCCGCGCCGTTGCCCACCGAGCACGTCGACGTACCAGTCCAGCGCGCGCCAGGCATCCCGCACGGCCAGGTAGGGGATAGCGGCGCCGCCTGCGGCCGGTTGCTCGCTCACCCGCGCATCATCACCCGGAACGCCCGAACCGGCACCCCGAAACCGCCGGCTCGGTGCTCGCCGGGGGCCGCTCAGGATTCCGGTGGTTGGTCGACCCGGGCGTACAACCGGATCTCGCGGAACTGCTGACCGTCGGCGTCCAGGGTGCGGGCGTAGCCGTCCCGTTCCCAACCGGCCGACTCGTACAGCGAGATCGACGCGGTGTCGCCCTCGGGGATCCAGGCGACCGCGTGACTGATGCCGTCGGCGCGCAGATGGTCCACGGCGGCGGCGAGCAGTCGGCTGCCGTGCCCGCGCCGGCCCCACCGGGGTTCCACCAGTAGCGTGAGAATCACCCCGACCGCGTCGGCGGTGGGCGGTTCTGGCTCGTCGGCGAAGGCACCGGCAGCGTCGGTGTCGGTGTCGGTCGGGTCCGCCGGTCCGAACGCGACAAGACCCACAACCCGCTCCTGTTCGCAGGCCACCAGCAGGTGGTGTCGCGCCGAGGGCGGTGCGGTCAGTGCCTCGGTCCACCGAGCCTGAGCCTGTTCGGAGGTCACCGCAGTCAACAGCTCCGCGGGCAGCAACGACGAGTAGGCGACGCGCCAGGTTTCGAGCTGGATCCGCGCGATCTCCGGAGTGTCCGCGGCACGGGCGGGTCGCACGCTCGCATCGGCCATGCCAGCGACCCTACTTCCCGCCCGGCCGCGACGGTTCAGGCGGCCCCGAGCGTCAGCAGTGTGGAGCCAGCACGCCGCCGGTGTTGACGAAGGCGTCCGACACGTAGTTGCCGGGTCCGATCAGGTCCCAGTGCGCGCTGGTGCCGCGCGGTCCGGTCTCGGTGTCACCGAGCACCTGACACTGGATGTTCACCCGGGTATGCACACCGGCCAGACCGACCGCCGCGTTACTGGCGTGCGGCCCGGAGCGGACGGTCAGCGGGCCACCGGACGCGGTGGTGATCGTGCCCGTCAGCGGCGGGTTGCCGGTCCACAGGTAGTCGACCGTGACGAACCCGTTGTTCACCAACTTGAGGCCGTCCAGGAAGGTCCCGTCGGCCAGGTCGATGCCGGCCGGGTTGAGCACCTGTCGGCCGAACTGGTCCAGCCCGCCGTTGAAACCGTCCTCGAAGGCCGCCTGCGCCTCTGGCAGGCCCTGCGGCAGGGTCTGCCAGTTCTGTCGGATCGACGACGGGTTCCAGTAGTCGTCCCTGGTGTTCCACGGGCCGACGTCCCACACCGGTGCGTAGGCGCACCGGCCGGTGCTCGACGAGCACACCCGGACACTGAAGTCACCGGTGTTTGCCGGCGACAACGACCGACCACTGGGCAGGGCCACGAAATGGTCGTGCGAGATGATGGTGTGCCCGTTCGCGGTGGTGCCTCCGACCAGGCCCTCGCGGGTGGCGAACACGGTGAAGGCGAGTTCGGCCGACGGGGTGGCCGTTCCGCCACTCCCGCCCGGTTCGGCGTGCAGGGTGAGCCGGGACACCGTCGGGCTGGTCTGGCCGGTTCCGGCCAACAACAACACCCGCGCCTGCACGGTCCGGCTCGGCGCGGGCAGTAACGCCGGGGTGAACTCGTCGGCCTGCCGCCACTCGGTCCACCGGCCGGCCGGCAGCGCGCCGCGAACCTCGACCACCACCGCCGCGCCGGCCGGGATCTTCGCCGTGGTCGTGACGGCCACATCGGTGACCGGTGCGGCCAGTCGACGGGCCGGCAGCAGTACCTGGCCGTACCCGCGGTCCATTGCGGTCGGATGCCAGTTCGGGTCCCGTAACCGGACCCCGAGGGCGTCGCGGTCGACGTTGACATCGGCCAGGGCAGGACGGGACAGGTCGAGTTGCCAGGTCGCCCCGGACGGTGTCGAGGTGGCACCGGCGGGATCAGCGGCGACAGCGGGGCCGGCGGGAAGCATCGGGGTGAGGGCGGCGGCCAACAGTATGGCGGCTACCGCACCGACGCGAAGGGGGTGAGATGGAGTGAAGAGGTACATGCGAATGGCTCCTCACCGAGAGTGTCCAGAACAAGACTAATATTCCGGACATCAACCTAGAAAGCCATACAGCAGTCAGGCGTCATCCCCGCATCGGGGGGTTCGCGCGAAAATCCCACGTTCCAACGACATTTGACCGGGGGTTTTCGCGCGTAAACCCCAACGGAAAGCGGTTACCGGTGCTGGTTTCCCGCGAAGAGTCGGGTGGGGTGAGCTCCGGAGCCAGGGCTTGGCCCCGGCGAGGGGATGGAACCGACCAGAGGCGGTTGGTGCCGCCGGGCCTTTCAGTCGTGCTGCGGGTGGGCGGTGTTGAGGGGGGTGTGGGGTGGAGCGACGCTCCCCCCACGAAGGGCGGCACAGCACGCCCACCCGGACACACCGAGCCCCCGAGCCGGGGCTTGGCCCCGGCGAGGAAATGGAACGGACTACCCGTGTCGGTAGCGGAGTTCTGGGATCGGCACACCGCCGGCGGTATAGAAGTGTTCGGCGCCGTCGGGCGCGAAACCGGCGCGTTCGTAGAACCGGCGAGCCCGGGCGTTGTCCCGCAACACCCACAGCAGCACCGGCCGTAAGCGCGCGCTGGACAACTGCGCCAGTGCGTCGTCCATCAGCGTCCTGCCCACCCCGGTGGACCAGTGGTCCGGATGGGCGTAGATGGCCAGCACCTCACCGGTACCGGCGGGCACGTCCTCGCCCCGGTACGGCCCGGTGACGGTGAATCCGGCGATCACGCCGTCCCGTTCGGCGACCCGGGTGGCGAATCTGACTGCCGGGTCGGCCAGCCGGGCCCGGGTGCGTTCGGTCTCCGCCCGGGGATCCATCGCGTCCAGCACCGTGTCGGGAACTGTTCCCGCGTAGGCGGCCTGCCAGGACCGAACCCGCACCATGGCCACCGCGGCGGCGTCCTCGGGCACGGCCGGGCGGGTCAGGATGGGCACACGTCCTCCGGTTCGTTGGCAGCCGCAGCCCGTGCGGTCCGTTCCCTGTGGCGTCGGCGGGTCTCGACCAACGCCACTGCGCCGACGACCAGCACCATGATCGGCACCGGGCCCCAGGTCAGGTACCGCTCCACCGTGTGAAGCGACGCGGCGAAGACGTAACCGAGTAGGACGCAGGCCGAGCCCCAGGTAACACCACCAAGTACATTCCACGGCAGAAACACCCGTACGTACGGCATCCTAGCCATACCAGCCATACTGGGTACAAGTGCTCGCAACAGCGCGGTGCACCGACCCAGCAACACCGCGATGCCGCCATAGCGGCGCAGGAACGCGTCCGCGCGTTCCCAACGATGCTGGCCAACCCAGAGGCCCAGACCCGAACGCCGTAGCGGTGGACCGAAGTGGCGCCCGAACTCGTACCCGACGGAGTCTCCGACGACCGCCGCGCAGACCGCAACGATGATCATGACCGGCAGGCTGAGCACACCCTCGTGGCAGTAGTAACCGGCCACCAACAGCGCGGTCTCACCGGGTAGCACCATGCCGAGCAGCAGGGCGGCCTCACCGAACGCCAGGCCGCCGGTGATGACGTAGAGCCACGCACCGACGTGTTCGCCAAGGCTCTGCAGGAACTCGGTCACACCGACAGTCTGCCCGTCGTGCCGGAACGGGCAAGCCCCACTCCCAGCCGGCCTGACATCTCGGCCAACACCTCGCCAAACCGTCGGGCGCCCTCGATCAGCCGCTCCTCCGGTTCGGCACAGTAGGTCAGCCGGACATAGGGGGCGGGTGGCTCACCGGCGTGGTAGGGGGTGCCGGCGCTGACCAGCAACCCACGCAGCTCACAGCGCCGGGCCAACTCCACGTCGTCCACCCCGTCGGGCAGTCGCACCCACAGATGCAGGCCGCCGGTGGGTATCCGCATCGGACACACCGTCGGCGCGTGGGTGGCCAGGGCGCGGACCAACGCGTCGCGACGGGGCACCAGGGCCCGGCGCAGCGCGGCCAGATGCCGTGGCCAGGCCGGGGCGGCCAGTAGCCCCACGGCGGCCTCCTGCATCGGTGTCGGAACGAAGAAGTCGTCGATGATCCGCAGGCTGCGCAGTCGGGCCAGTGCGGGGCCACGTGCCACCAGCGCGCCCACCCGCAGGCTTGGCGCGGCCGGCTTGGTCAGTGCGGTCAGGTACACCACATGTCCGTCGGTGTCGTCGCGGACCAGCGGTGCGGGCAGCTGGCCGGTGAAGCTCAGCAGCCGGGTGCAGTCGTCCTCCAACACGAACGCCCCGGCGGCCCGGGCAACGTCCAGGACGGCCGATCGGCGCTCCGCCGACATGATCGCGCCGGTGGGGTTGGCGAAGGCGGGCTGGCAGTAGACCAGTCGGGCACCGGTCAACTCCAGGGCCTCGGCGAGCAGGTCCGGGCGCATCCCGTCAGCGTCGCAGGGCACCGGCACCGGCCGTAGTCCGGCTGCCCGGGCCAGTACCAGTGCGCCGAGGTAGGTGGGGGACTCCACCACGATCGGGCTGCCCGCCGGTACCAGTGCGCGCAGTGCGGCGGACAGTCCGGCCTGCCCGCCGGGGACGACCAGTACGTCGGACGGCTCGACGCCGACCGTGCCGGCGAACGCGGCGCGTAGTTCGGGGATACCGGCCAACGGCGGACGGTCCCAGCTTCCTGGCCGACGGGCGGCCCGGGCCAGAGCGTCGGCGAGAGCACGGGTGGGCTGCAACGCCGGATCGAGGTATCCGGTGGACAGCACCAGGGTGCCCGGATCGGGCAGGGTGAGTACCCGGCACAGTTCCTCGACCTCGACCGGACGGTCCTGCAGGGCCACCGTCTGCCAACCCAGGTCGGCGCGGTCACGAGCGGCCCTACTCGGGGCGACGAACGTGCCGCGACCCGGTTCGGTCACCAGCAGTCCCTCGGCGACCAGCCGGGCGATGGCCCGAGAGACGGTGACCGGACCGACCCGGTGGCGCGCTACCAGGTCGCGACTGGAGGGCAGTGGGTCGCCAGGACCGCTGGCGGCGGCGATGCGGCGTAGGTCAGCGGTGATGCGATCGGTACTGCTACCGTCAGACATGAGAAGGCAGGATAGCGCTACTGCCTGTCGGAAAGTGGCGCTACCACCGTGGTTCTACGGGCTGATCGGTGTGGTGGCGTTCAGCGGTACGTTGCCCGCCACCCGACTGGCGTTGCCCGCGTTCGGCCCGGTGACGGTCGGGCTCGGCCGGGCCGTGGTCGCCGGGGTGGTGGCGGCGGCGGTCCTGCTGATCTGCCGGGCGCCGTGGCCGAGGTCAGACCAGTGGTGGCGACTCGGCGTGGTCGCGCTCGGCGTGGTGGTCGGGTTCCCCATCCTGTCCGCGTTCGCGCTGCAGG
The DNA here is from genome assembly GCA_036565825.1 of Mycobacteriales bacterium. GTDB lineage: Bacteria > Actinomycetota > Actinomycetes > Mycobacteriales > DASULA01 > DASULA01. Next base: position 906 of record DATCXL010000898.1, on the reverse strand, counting down.
TGGTCGGCGCCTCGCACGGAGCGATCCTGGTCGGACTGATGCCGGTCGCCACCGCCGTGGTGGCCGCGGTGCGGATCATGGAACGACCTGGTCGGCTGTTCTGGGTGGCCAGCCTGGCCGGCACGGCCATGGTGATCGGCTTCGCCCTGGCCAGTGGCGCCGGATCGTTGCGGCCGGCCGACCTGCTGTTGCTGGGCGCGGTCCTGTCTGCCGCGATCGGGTACGCCGACGGCGCCGTGGTGGCCCGTGTCATGCCCGGTTGGCAGGTGATCTCCTGGGCACTGGTGTTGAGTCTTCCGGTGTTGGTACCCGTCTGTGCGGTGGGTCTGCTGGTACGTCCACCTGAGTCGCCCGGAGTGTCGGCCTGGCTCGGCCTGGGGTATGTCGCCCTGTTCAGCATGTTCCTTGGCTTTCTCGCCTGGTATCACGCCATGGCCCGAGGTGGTGTGGCCCGGGTGGGCCAGTTGCAACTCGTCCAACCGATATTCACCCTGTTGTGGGCCGCGATGCTGCTTGGCGAGCACTTCGGCGCGGGCACCGTACTGACCGCGATCGGCGTGTTGGCCTGCACCGCGGCCACCCAACGGACCCGTGCGCCCCGGCCCGAAACCCAACTCATGGAGGTCACCGCTGATGTCCCGCGACCTGATGGCGCTGCCGGCGCTGCCCGCGCCCGATGACGACGGCGCCGCCGACCACCTGACCGGTATGCCGGTACCGCCGGTCGCCCTGCCGGCTACCGACGGGCGCACTCTCGGACTGGACGTGCCGGCCGGCGCCGGGCGGCTCGTGGTGTACGCCTACCCCCGCACCGGGCGCCCGGGCGAGCCGTCGCTGACCGAGGACTGGGATTCCATCCCCGGGGCCCGCGGCTGCACCCCGGAGTCGTGCGGGTTCCGTGACCAC